>JANWVL010000143.1 GCA_025056655.1 Candidatus Methylacidiphilales bacterium | reverse complement strand
GATCAAGCGCCACGGGCATTTCAGTATTGCACCGACGGCTTCAGTGGGTATGCTGCTTTAGACTACCGTGGCGGCTGTCTCTGGTTGCGCCGGGCAAGTCGCAGACCTATTCGGTTGAAGCAAGTCTCGCCGAGTTGCGGGGGCTCTTGCTCGCTTAGGCCGACAGACGCGGTGCTTTTCGCGGTGTGTGGAAGCGCTGCGGTGGTCGGTTGCGTCCTTTGTGCAATGCTGGAATCGGCGGCATCCCTTCAAGCAAGCGCATCCGGGTTATCAGAGCTATCCGCGGGACTACGCAAGTATTTGGGTTTAGGCACTCCCTGCGATCTCTTAATTTTCTATTTTTGGCAAAGTGATGCCTGTTTGTCCCTGATACTTTCCCTTTCTTTCACGATAACTCATCTCGCACAAACTATTGCCAGTTATAAAGATGAGTTGTGCAATACCCTCGAACGCATATATTTTTGTTGGCAATGGCGCAGTATTGCTAATTTCCAGCGTAAGATAACCCTCCCATTCTGGTTCAAGGGGTGTAACATTGACGATGATCCCACATCTTGCATAAGTGCTTTTTCCTGTGCAAATTACAATCACATCTCGTGGGATACGGAAATATTCAAGACTTCTGGCTAGCACAAATGAATTGGGGGGAATAACATAGCTATCGCCCTTAAAATCGATAAGTAAGTCTGGATCAAATTTCTTGGGATCTATTATTTTATCCGAATGTTTGTTTAAAATTTTAAACTCATCGCTTATGCGGATATCATATCCATAAGAAGACAAACCGTAAGTAATAACGCCTTCATGGATCGATTTATCCATAAAAGGTTCTATCATCCCGTTATTTATCGCTTTCTCTCTAATCCACGTGTCAGCTTGGGCTCCCATCTTACCACTCCTTCATTTTAATCTACTGGTCATGTGGTAATATATACTATAACACGGATTGTCTAGTTTTGGGAGAGCCTAAATCCAAATACTTGCGTAGTCCCGTAGTATTTGAATTTAAGCGATCCCACATCCTTGATTTTCGCGTTGACATGATTTACAATAATATTATATCAATCTAAGAGGTATTTATCAAATGAACGTCTACACTGTGTACGCTAACGATGGAACGATCACGTACGAGGCAAAGATCGCGACAGATACCAGCGACATTGACGAAGTGGCATGGCTGGTCGCTCTGGCATTTGTCTCTTCCTATGACTTCGACGGTAGTCCTCCTACCCCCAATAATCCCCTCGAAGTGACCATCACTGTGTCTACGGATGATGAGGAATACGAATACGAATACGAGTTTGTTTCGAGAAAGAAACCCCCAAAGGGACTTGTCATGCTCGAGAACTGGATTGGCTGATTGCTTACGCCTCTAAGCTGATAACACGTTGTAACGCACATCAGATGCGTCAATCGCTGATACTGGCACAGGCGCATTGCTATGCGGCACCTCAGCGCAATTTAGCCATCTGCAAACAAACGCGTTTTGAACACGGGATCGAGCGACTGCGCGCCTGAAATCAGCATGACCCGTTAACGAAGACCTCATCCGCGCCCTCAATCAGCCCGCGCTCGGCGACAAACGCGCATTCGCGCTCATAGTGGCTTTGCGCCAACCCTGTCGTGTCGCGCCAGAGCACAACCACGCAATGCCCGTCGCGCTGCCTGCACCTATACACCACGTAGTGCCGCTCGCCGTCATAGTAAACTCTGCGACTCTCAACGTCCAGTCCAGGCAGATACACGAAGGTCTCCGGCAAGTCCACAGGTTTAGGCTTAGTCACGCCATCGCCAGTGAGGCGCAGTGTGTAGGCGAACGGCGTTTGCAGCTTGTCTATGTCCAAAAACGTGGCACTTCGGCGCGTTTCCCATCGCAGCATGTAGCGCAGGGTGTATTCGTTCTTGAGCGCGGTGCGCGCGGGCGGCGCGGGCGCCTCGTCGAAGGTCAAATTGTTAAGTGCGTCCTTGTAGGACTAAGCGGATCACCTTGATAAGGCGCAGGCTGCGTTTGGCTTCGTCTGGGGTGAGGAGGCGTTTAGGTTTGCCGTCGCGCCATTCAAGGGCGAAGGTGACTTTCTTTATGCGCGGCAGCAGCACGGTGTTGAAGCAGCTTGCCATCTCAACGAGGATGAATTTGCGTCGTCCGCGTGTTGAGGTCGTCCACAGCGTGCGCAGTTGTGCCAGAACCTACGAAGAAGTCCATAACGATATCGCCCGTCGTCGTCAGCATTGAAACCGCGCACATGATCAGGCTTTTGTTCTTGTTGCCGTTAGCAAACTGCCATTCGTTATCCGACCCTTATCCGACCCGATCAAGTCAATCCAATTTGTATCCAAAAGGACGACTCCCGACTCTGGTAATAGATACTGAATTGAACCCTTTGGCGATTTCTTAATTCTGCCCTGAGACAACATTTCTCTTGCCCGATTCTCGTCATACATCCAATGCCGACCTGTAGGCGGCTTGCATCCAAGAATTTCATACTCCATCGTCGGTCTGATCCCATGCGCATCAAATGTATGCCATCGCTGTGCGTACTTTCTCGTCTTGACAGGCACGTTAACATGAGTTTCGTTCATGGCAAAAAGCTCAAGGTAGTTGTGCCACCAGTTAAGTGCACAAGGACGGCCTCCTTCAAGAATGCTCTTCTTGACGCGAGCGACAACAATTTATTTTCCGAGTGACTGGCGAGTGGTCTACTCAACTGCCAACTTGATCCTTGCACTCTCGTTGCTATCAATGCAGCTCCCCTGTGGCATTGACCAGTTTGTCAGCTATTTCAATCCTATTTTTCATCATGGTTAACACGCCAGAATGTTTATAATTATCTTTGTAAGCAAATCCGTCATTTCCTGTGTTGTAAGGCGGATCTATGTAGATACACTTTATATGCCCACGATACCTCTCCTGTAACAGGTTCAATGCCTGCCAGTTCTCATGGTGCACCAGCGAACTGTCAGTCATCTCGTCGAGATTGCCAAACGAAGCCAGCAGAGATCAGCGAACTCCGACGAGAAATGGCGCGTGTCTAGTGGCAGTGTCGGATGCGCCTTGAGCAAGCCCACTCGCCCCTCGACTATCGTCATGTCGCCATCAACCTGCCCGTCGCTCAGCGCGCTTAGGCCAAGCAACATTTCCCACTTCGCCAACTGCTTGTCTTTGGCGGCTATCTCAGCATAGAAAGCCTCGTTAATCGCGCCAACCGCCACAGCGTAGAACGCCTCAACTAAAAATTTATTTTTCTCCCGTAGCACCTTCTGACCATCTTCAAATTGAGCCAAAAACTCAATGATCGCCATGCCTACTTGCCTCACAGCGCGGGCAAGGCGCAGCAAGCTCTCCGCTTGACGCTCATCAGCGACTTCGACCGCGTCTAGGTTTAGCACCTTGTTCTTGACATAGAAATCCAACTCGCGGCCGAGAAACCATCTCAGGTCTTTGTGGATGAATAAATCGCGGTCGTTGCGACGAGCATATCGCCGCAGATGATGTGCTAGCCAATAGACCTCACCCCCGTCCTGCTGCTCCCGAGTCGCGTTCAGCGCAGCTAGCAGACCTTCGTCTCCGGTGACTGCCTAAATCCAAATACTTGCGTAGTCCCGCGGATAGCTCTGATAACCCGGATGTGCTTGCTTGAAGGGATGCCGCCGATTCCAGCATTGCACAAACGACGCAACCGACCGCCATAGCTCCTCCACACACCGCGAAAAGCA
>JANWVL010000142.1 GCA_025056655.1 Candidatus Methylacidiphilales bacterium | reverse complement strand
CCAGTTTGCAGAGTTAATTCATTATATCGGTTTTGAAAATATTCTCCAACGTCGAGATTTAGAGGATGTTCTTTATGGTGTGCAAATCGGATTAGAGACACACCGAAGAAAAAATGTTGCTGGCCAAGCCTTCCACAATGAGGTAGCAGCACTATTAGAACACATCAAGCAACAGCTGGCATCAAATCAGATTGCCGTAGAAATTCAGACTGAAATGACAATCCGATACGGAAACGGTCTTTCTAAAAAAGTGGACTTTGCATTACTCCAGAATGGTTCACCTCGATACGGGTTCGAAGTTAACTTCTATACTGTGCAGGGTTCGAAACCTACTGAAATAAAAAGGAGCTACGGGGATATCACAAGAGGTCTCCGACAAGTCGGGGTCGAACTTATTTGGATCACAGATGGCAAAGGATATCGAAATATGCAAAGTTCCTTGCGTGATGCCTACATCACAATGCCGAATATTTATAACCTCCGACAAGCACGAGAGAATCTTTTCGACGACTTGCTCATCGTTTTGAAATGAAGCCTGACACTTCTGGTATCTGAGTCCGTAAATCTCGGTTCAAGACACAACCTTCAAAATTTTTAAACAACCCTGGTCTAGATTCCAAGGCCATAAGAATGAGATTATGCTATCAAAAGAGCTTTTTACATTCGTCATGTGACATCGCTCACTTTGTTTCCAACTGATACAAGCGTTAGAGTTTTGTAATCGCTTGCTTGATTTTGGCTTCATCGTCGAGCATTACAGCGCAAGCTTGGTAAACACGATTCGCATGTGGCAATCCTTAAGAAACAAAACTATTATTCTGGGAGGAGATCAGGCTGTATTTGTGCCTGCGCAGTGGGACAGCAGCGGGGCATTTATCAAGTTTTGTTAAAACGATGTCTTTGAAGAAAACGCTTTAAGTGGAGGTGGCCTTGCAGTATCTATCGGGGATACCCCCGTTGCTGGAGAACGCGCCTACCGATCCGATCCAAGGCCACTGGAACAAGATGGGATGGTTATTGAGGTTGGCGAGAGTCAGACTATAGAAGTTGCCAAGGAACATTCCGAGCGCAGCCGATGTTTGTGCGTCTTGGTGGGGGCGTGGCCAGAGGTCGCATGGGTTTTTCAGAACGTGGCTAAGTAATGAACTGAGAATGGATGAATAGGCTTGGTGAATAATTCTGCCGGAGATGAGGCCGGAAGTTAAATGTGTGATGATGGGCGCGACCGGTGGCGATGTGTTTCCAGAAGTGTATTACAAAAAAAGACACAAGATGAGAGTAATTTTAGCGTGGAGAGCTTTTATTGTGTTGTCGCTATTTAGGCTGGAGTATAAGTAGGGGAGGTGATCTAGGGCTATGAATGAGAGCTTGAAAGTATCTGATTTACTGCGCGTATTGGAGGAGAGAGAGATCGAGGCGGGATGTCGGTGGGTGTTGAAGAGGGATCAAATGGGCGACCTTCGGGATAAGGCGTTGAGGCAGCTTGCGGCGGTGTGGCATTTCCGTCTGG
>JANWVL010000141.1 GCA_025056655.1 Candidatus Methylacidiphilales bacterium | reverse complement strand
AGTTCGGGAAAGTTGGGTAGGCTTCTCGCCACTGTCTAAAAGGGGGAAGAGGTGTTGTGTGTTTTCTCGCCTTATTTTTACTTGCCTTGAGTTTGTTCTGTAAAATTGATGAGGTGTGTAGCGGAGGCCAGTAAACAGGTTGGTGGGTCGTGGGCAAGTAAAGTTCTACGTCTGATGCGTAGCCGTGTTTGGCGATAGATATAGGCTTGGGTATAGTTAGTTAGGCGTTGTCTGGCTGAGATTGCGACGTCGGCGATATTCTGTGAACAGGAGTAGGCTTATGATCAGTGCTGCGACAGCATAGGTGGAGGGTTCGGGGACTATTTGGATAATGCCGTTGGTGAGGAAGAGGGAGGTGTCCCAGTAAAGATTGGGGTTGGTGATGGTAGGAAGGTTCCATGTGATGGAGACGCCGCTGTTGCTTAGTGTCGCCCAGTCTGCAATGTCCCATTTGTATTGGTTGACTTCCCAGAGAGGAGTGCCGACGGTGGTGGTGACGTTGATGGTGATATTGCCATTGGGAAGATTAAAGTTGCCGAGGGAGATAATACGGTCATTGGTAGATAGGGCAGCGTTGGTGTCGCCGGCACCGATTTGGACGTTGAAGATGGAGTTGGGGTTTAAGGTGAGGTTGCTAACGGTGAGGTGCCCGATTTGGGATTGACCGGAGAGGTTGACGTCGCCGGGGCTGAGGATGGCGCCGGATTGTATGGTGACGTTGGCGGTGCCTGTGCCGGCTTGACCTGTGCCGGCGAGTGTGGCTCCGGATTGGACGGTGACGTTTCCAGATCCTGTGCCGGAGGCGCCAGGGGTGTTGTTGACGAGGAGAGTGCCAGCGGTGACAATAGTGCCGCCGTCGTAGAGGTTGTTGTTTTTGAGCTCGACGATTCCTGCGCCGACTTTGGTGACGGACGAGGCGGCGTTGTCGCTGTCTTCGTTGATTAGGCCATGGAAGACAGCACGGCTTGTGGCAGAGCCATCGGCGATGAGGCGGACGTTGGCTGCACCGGTGTCGTTGGAGGGTAGGGAGTAGATGTTGGCAGCTGCGACGGGATAGATAACGGTGGAGTTGTTTGTGCCGAGGGTGATGTTGCCTGTGAACTGGACGTTGGCAGAAGGTGATGTGGTGCCGATTGTGCGGTTGCCGGTGTTGCCGGTGTAGTTTTGGAGGTCTCCGGGGCCAGAGAAGGCATCATCGGGTGGTCCGGGGTTGTTGCCTTGATTTTGGGCAACGGTGATATTTTTATTGAAGGTGCCGGAGTCAACAAGTAAGCCTGTGTCGCGGCCGTAGTTGATGCCCGTGACACGGTTGACACCGAGGGCGATGTCGGCCATGCCGTTGTGTGCGGCGTTGTCTTCGAGGCGGAGGGTGCCGGTGATAACGCTAACGGGTGAGTTGCCGAAGTCGTTGTTGCCTGTGAGGTATATGGTAGATTGGGCACCTCCGCCGAGATGACCGACGAATTGAACTATGGGATTATTTGCAGGATTCGTATCATAGTCTGTGGTGTTGGTAGTTATGTTCCCGGATATGGTCACCGTTGTTCCTGCTGTGGGCGCTTCGATGTATTTCGGGGCGCGGTGTTGGGGGCTGTCGGCGGGGTTGGGGGTGCCGCTTATTTGGTTGCCGCTGAGGAGGATGTTGTTGGGGACGTTCATGGTATCGAGGAATTGGAGTGAGCCGCGGCGAATTTCAAATAGGGTGGAGGGGGAGGGGAGTGCGGCGCTGTCTTCGATGTAGAGGCGGCCTTGACGTTGTTCAGTTGGATTGTTTGTGATGCGGCCGAGGACAAAAGTGCCACCGCTGAAGCCAGAATTAGAGCCGTTGAGTTGGAAGAAAGCTCCGTCGTTGCGGTTGCCTAAAACTTCGACAGTAACATTGTTTGCAGTTAGGTTGCCGTTCAGGAAGACGCCTGCGGCATGAGTGCCTTGGTCGTCGTTAACGAATTGGTGGGTAGGGCCGGGAAGGTGGATGTGAGGTTGAATATTGATCCCGGTGACACCTTGGGTATTGCCGTAGTCGAGGCGTTGTATGGTGTTTGTAGCAGCAGTGAGTGTGAGGGTGTTTGTGCCTTGGACTTGCGGGGCTGATGAGTTTGTTGTGTTGGCATTATCAAAGATAATCCGTCCGATTGCATCTGCGAATGATTGCATGTGCATAATTCCGCCGGCGCGGATATTTATTGTGACGTTGTCTTGTATTTGATTGTTATTTTGCCAAAGTAATGTGGCTGATGTGGTGCCGGAACTGTCTGCTACGAAGATGGTGCCTGTGCCTGTGGCGTTTTGGCCAGGGGTTTTATTGAGAGCTAAAGTGCCGGCCTTGACAGCAGTGGGACCTGTATAATTGTTACTTGATGCACCGGATAGAACGACCGTGCCGTTGGAGACTTTGTCAAAGAATGGTGTGCTTTGTATGATAGCAGAGATTGTTCCGCTGTGGGCTATGATGCCTCCGGTGGCAGAAAGTTGGCCAGTGGAGCCGGTGACGTGGCCTACGTTTAGGGTAAGTTGGTTAATTGTGTTGTTGTAGGTTTGAAGGTTCCAAGTAGGATCGACCGAGGAGAATGTGCTATCGTAAAGGACAACATTAGAGGCAGGATTGATGGCGTTATTTATGCCATTGAATAGGGTTCCAGCGCCAATGAAGATTGTACCTGTGTTGGTGTTTGCGGCGTTGAAGTAGACGTTGCTATTTTGACGGATGTCGACGGTGCCGCCTGCACCTTCGATAGGTTTATCAAAGAAAATGGCTTTTGCGTTATCACCCCAGATTCGGACTTGGCGACCGTGAGTTTCCACATTAGAGTCGATGACTAAGTTGCCTTGGACGGGGTTCATTTCAATGTAGGATCCGGCGCCCCCACCCCCACCTACACTGATAGCGACGAGGGATATTTTTTGTTGATTGGTCGATTGGTTTTCAATTTTTCCCGCGTGATTAATCTCGAGTTTGTTATTATTTCCGACTGCGTTGGTAATATGGAATGACCCTGCAGATGAGGCAAAAACGATGCTGTTGAACTTGTCGTAATTGCTATAATTGTATTGTGGATTGAGTTTGTTTGTCCCTGCAAAGACTAGGTCATCGTTGACGGCACCTGGGGCGACTCCACCGACCCAATTTGCGCCAGTGCCCCAAAGGTTATCGGCACCGTTGCCATTCCAGGTGAAAGTGGCCGCCAATAGATGCAGGGAAAAAATAAATCCAAGTAAGCATATCGAAGTGAAACTGAGGTATATGCGATAACGCCAGGATTTAGCCGGGTTTGTGAGCTCTGATGAGGATAAGCCTAAAATTTTAGGTGGTCTGTTTCCGTTCATTCCGTTCATCATACTGGGGTTGATTTTCGTTAATTGATATCATTGTAATTGTAGCATCAAATTTACAAAAAAGTCAAGAAAAAAAACACTTCGCCATGATTTTTTTTCAAAAGAAATGGGAGTGTTGGTGGTGCGCACGTGCGTTAAGCTGGAACAATATTTTGTTTGGGGATAGCGTTGCTACATTGTAAATACACTTTTCCCTGATTTAATCTTGACACTAAGACTTTTCGTGATAATTACGTGTTATGAAATTGAAACAAATTACGTTTCTCCTGACGATAGCATGCTATTCACTGAATCTTGCACGAGTGTATTCTCAAGAGATTATTTTGCAGCATTTTGGGACAAGCTGGCGAGACATTGCCCATCGCATCCCCGAGTTGGCTGAGCTTGGTTACACTGCTCTATGGTTACCACCGCCATTTGAAGGGACAAGCGAGTGGGACGTCGGCTTTGGCACATTCAATCGATTAAATCTAGGTGGGAACTACCCTGGCGGCGCCGAAAAAACAAGATACGGCACATACGACGACCTTATGCATTTGGTAAATACTGCGCATCGTTTTGGATTGCGAGTTTACTTTGACAATGTGATGGCCCACAACGGCGGTCCTACTCCGGGCTATGATGAGAATACTTCCATCTATGCACAGCCGGGGTTTGTGCCTGAGGACTTCCACTTGCGTGTGACTCCGGATGGTTTTTACCGAGATTGGCCAGGGATTGAGTGGCATAAAAATGACCTCTTTCAGCTCCTACATCGGAATCCATTTGGTCGTGATATTGCCCATGAAAATCCCAACGCCAGCTTTGGTCCTACAGAAGGCAGCACCTTTCCGAAATACATAGGGATCCGTCACCCTAATAATCCCGCAGACCCAAATTCTCACGACTTTTCTCAATACTACCCCGATACCGATCTTCCGCTCGTCTTTAATACTCCAGGCGGAGCGATTACGGTCTATCCCTTCGGAAACAAAGAGCCTTATCAAGACGTCGGGATCGATGGCGTAGCTGGCACAAACGATTTTGGCGAATCCAACGGCAAATTTGATTTCATCGACCTCAATAATAACGGACAGCACAACTCAGGCGAGCCTTGTGAACCATTTCAAGACCTAGGAGTTTTCCCCAACGTCCCTGGTCGCAACACCCTCATATACGGAGCTGGTGACGGTCGATACAACATGGGCAATCCATTTCCTGAAGATGTAAATGCAATGCTAAATCGAAAAATTCGTTGGTTCATCGATCGTTTCTATCCTGATGGATTTCGTCTCGACGCTGTTAAACATGTGCCAGACTATTTCTTCGGCAAACAAACAGGTGCAGACAAGGATTGGAGCAATTGGGGTTACCTCGGCCAAGCCCAGGAGCAATTTAATCTTACCCGCGGATTTAGCGACTGGAACAATCACCGCGATACCGTTTTCAATCACAAACAACCCTGGGATGATCTGTTTCTTTATGGGGAACATCTCGGCGAGCCTCCCGGCTACGCAGGCTACTTGAATGCAGGGATGCGCATCGCAAATGATGACTTCCTAAATTCGATTAACTACAAACTTGGCCACCACCTCGGTGGGCTCGACAGTCCAGGATTTGCAATGTATGGAGGAGTTGGAACGGGCATGAAATACCCCATGAGCCACGATAACAATTACCTCTGGGGTGGCCACAGAGAACTCGCTTTCACCTACGGCATCCTCACCGATGGCCCCATGATCATTTACACAGACGGCTACAACCAGTCCGGTCCCCCCGACTGGTTCCCCAAGCCGGCCGGCGTCCCATTCCTAGGGCAATTCGGACAACAATACCTACCCAACGCACTTTCCATAGCCCGCGACTTCGCCCGAGGCGATCAGATTGGCCGCTGGAGCGACCAGAATTACACGGCTTTCGAACGACGCGATAAGCGTTTCAATCCCAGCATGAGCGATGCGGATGGCACTGTGCTCCTCTTTATGATGGCTCGGCTCGGATCAGGCGGCCAAACTCGCCCCCTCACCACAACCTTCCCCCCTGGCTCACGACTCCGCAACTACTCCTACCACGGCGGCCCATTCTTTATCAACGTCCAGTCCAACGGCACACTCCTCGATGACGGCGGAAACCCCATATTTGTCGACGGGGGAAAATACTTCGCCTTCTCTTGGGCATCACCAGAAATGCCGCAAGTATGGGACGATGGCATCAATAGCCAAATCAACCCCATCACAATACTCCAAAACGGACAACCCACACCGACTGTCACTTACGAACGCTTCGACGGCAAAGACGGTGATCCTAACTTCAACCCGCGTGGCGTGCCCAACGACACTCCAGGTGACTACAAATACAGCTTCACCATCCCACGAGTCACCAACGGCACCAACCTTACCTTCATCGCTCGCGCTGACGGCTCTGCCGAAAACATCCTCATAAAGCTTAACGGCGGAGTCGACGTCAACTCACACATGCCTCCCCTTGGCGACCCTAAACCTGATCCCAACAACCCCCTCAAAGAACTCCGCGACAATCCACCCGCCCTTTCAAACGAAGTCTTCATGGGCTTCGAGCAAATGCAGTTCGTCCGCCGAACGGCCGAACGATTCGCCGCACGCAACGTCATCCGCAACCGTGTAGGCTCCCCTGGCTCTGAGACCTACGAATGCATCATTGGCACTGCGGGATTCACCGTCAACAACGGCTCCGGGCCCAACGCCGGCGCCGGCGCATGGCACTACCACGACCCCATCGCGAGCAACGAAAACAACGGCATACAATTCTCTCCCCCCCCACAAAGTGCTGCAGGGCAACCCATCATCATCGAGACTAAAGTCGGCTACCAAAACCAAATCCAAAAAGTCTACCTCTATTACACCACCGATGGCCAAACCTACCCCGAAGGCTCTGCCGGCGTGGGGAAAGGCACTACCCAAGTTATCGAGCTAACAAAAAACCGGAATGCTGCACATGACGGCACTGGCATTCCAGAATGGTGGCAAGGCACAATCCCGGCACTACCGGCTGGCACTAAACTGCGTTACAAAATCGGTGCCCTTCACCTCGACGCACCCAGCGTATTCCCCAACAGCGCATCAAACATCGCCATCAAAAAACAAATGGAAACCGTCTTCCATATCACCAACTTCAACGCGACCACAGCAAAATATCGCCCACACAACGACTACGGCGTTCAACTCACAGGCCTACCCGAAGGATTCAACTTCATCCAAACCCGCGCCTTCCTCAAGCGAGACCACCGCGCTCCCATATATCGCACCTTCACACAGACCTTCTACTACGACACCCAGCGCCCCCAGGGGCAAATCGTCTTCCCCGCAAACAATGGCGACACCATAGGAGGCAATTCCTACGGATTCGTTGTCCGCACCGATCAGACCGTCACCGAAGTCTGGTATCGCATACAAGATAGTGACCCCAACAACGATGACTCCGTTACCCAATCCAATAACGGCAACAACGCCTGGGTCAAAGCCGTCCGTCGCACAGCAAACCCCTACGTCAACAAATTCACCACCTTCCCTGACGAATGGCGATTCGACTACATCAACATCCCCTCGTCCGGCACAGCGACTATCCAAGTCAGACTCAAAGAAATTTCATCCTCATCCAACAACAACCTCTCAGACGTAGCTGGCCATTACACCACCCTCACCCGCACCGTTAACACCCAGGGCGATGCCAGCAAAATGTTTGTTCGCTGGCCACAAAACGACGGAGATACCGTAGGCCAGAATTATGTCATGAAAGTCCAATTCAGTAAACCGCTGGCCAACGGCCTCACCACAGCACAACTCATTGACCGCTTCGATATCAAACTCAACGGCGTCAGTCAACCAAAGTCCCAATACTCAATCATCTACAACGCCACCAACGACTACCACGAGCTTGCATTCCCCCTACCCAACCTATACAACGGCGACCCCCAATACATCCACCAAATCGAAGTCACCCACGCCCGACCAGCGCCCCTCTCCACCCTCAAAGCCAACCGTGCCGTTAAAGCCGCAATCGGAGCAGTTGCAGCGATGGTGGATGTCATCGACCCACCCAACTACGGCGCCAACAACGTCCCATTCCAAATCGTCCTACCCAAGAAATCCAACCCCACTCCACAAGAGCGCCAATACATCGTTAAAATTGAATCCGATGCCACAGTCCAATCCCTCAACATCATCCCCACACCCGGCCAATTTATCGGCACCTTGACTTCACAAGGCCCTCCCACCCTCAGCGGCACGAAAAAACTATGGACATACCTCTGGTCCAACATCAACTCCCCCGGCAACTACTCCTTCACCGTCGAAGCCGACACCGATGGCAACACCACCACTGCAGAGGGCTCCATCTTCCGCTCCGTCCCAGTAGTCTTCAGAGAACTCGTCATCGCCAATCCCAACGACCTCGACGATGACGACGACGGCATCTACGATGCTGATGAGTCCACCCCCAAAGCTTTACCCACCACCAGTTCCAACACCTGGACCAACGGCGACGTCCACATCCACTTTGCCTACGGCCGCACCAATCCCCTCAGCCCCGACTCAGACGGAGACAACCTTCCCGATGGACTTGAAATTGGCTGGCGCACCCCAGGCGCAGCCACCGACATAAACGCCGACACCGATGCCGACGGCTACAAAAACTTCATCTCCTGCCAAGATCCTCCATTCTACAACACCACAGACAACAGCTCCATCCCCGGTTACAACGCCAACGCCTCACGCACCAACCTCATCCAAGGCAGAATGCTCGATCCCAACAACCCCGACTCCGATGGAGACGGCCTCATCGATGGCCTCGAAGACGCCAACCGCAACGGCTGGACGGACGGCGACGGCACCGCGCTCCTCCCCAACCAAGCCGTCAGCACCCGCATCGCTTGGCCCAACAACATCATCGACATCAGCGAAACATGGATTGAAACTTCCCCCAATAAATCCGACACCGACAACGATGGCCTCGTCGATGGATACGGCGAAGACGATAACCTAAACGGTCGCACCGACCTATTCCTCCTCTACTCAAACAACACCCAAAAAGAAATCCTCCTATCAGAAACCACAAACGGCCCCAACCATGTCGCCGGGGCCAACTACCGCCACGGCGGAGCCACCTCTCGCGGCATAAACTATTCCGCTCTCTTCGCCCACTACAGCCCAGCCGGCAACGGCTCCCAACAATCCGCTGGCTGGCCCAAAATCCTCATCAAAGAGACCGACCCCCTCCGAAGCGATACCGATGGTGATGGCCTGCCAGATGGCTGGGAAGTAAACCAAGCCCTCGATCCTCTCGACAACGGCACATACAATTTCAAGACCGGTGCTGCGGGTAACCCAGCACACGGAGCCAATGGAGACCCCGACAACGACGGATTCAGCAACATGCAAGAATACATCGCAGGCACCAATCCCAAACAAGCCAATTCTACCACCCCACAACCCCCATCAGGCCAGATCGTTATCGGCCCGCTTCCACCTAATCAACAAACTACCGTCGGATCCGTCACCGTAGCAGGCGAATTTACGGATTGGAAATACGACGACCTCATCGCCCTCGATCCCTACGACGGCGCTGGCAACAACACCCAAGGCGGCGACACCTACCTCTTCTACGACGGATATGACTCCTCCCGTGACCTCGTCGCCTTCTATGCCCGCGATGGAGGAGCCTCCGGAAATGGCGG
Source organism: Candidatus Methylacidiphilales bacterium (assembly GCA_025056655.1). Lineage (NCBI taxonomy): Bacteria > Pseudomonadati > Verrucomicrobiota > Methylacidiphilae > Methylacidiphilales > Methylacidiphilales bacterium. The sequence goes on along the minus strand of JANWVL010000141.1, from coordinate 66,067 downwards.
AGACGACCAATTCTACTTCCGCGTCGACCTCCACGACCTCAAACCCAACGCCGAACAAGGATTCCTCGATATCTACGTCCTCATCAACATCGGCAACGCAGGTCCCTCCGGAAACGGCGAAGTCGCCCTTCCAGACCAGCTAGACGGCCTATCCGAAATGAAATGGAATGTCGCAGTAGCCGCCTACGGTCAAAATCTCGGCCGCGTATACGTGGATACCAACCCCCTCAACAACACCAACGGCTACCAGAATCCCCTTGACCCACCCTTCGGCGTTCAAGGCCGAGATCAAAATCATGCGACGGGCTTCAAAAAGATCTACTACAACCACGAACTCGACGCCGTAGAGTTCTCCATAAGCCGCCAAGCCCTCCTAGATGCAGGTTGGCTCGGCAATTTCAACCAATTGCGATTCCAAGTCTTCACCACCAAAGACGGCACGCAAAATAATCCCCCCGGCCCAGGAGACATCGTCGGCCCCGATATCGCCGACTCCATCCGCACAGACTGGATCGCAAACGACTACCGAGGCAAAGGCCAACAACACACCGACTACACCCGTGGAGTTGAACTTTCCGGGCCCAACGCCAAACTCACCCAATGGATCGGCATCCAAGCCGATAACGACCGTGGACGACGTGTAAAAGTAATGCCCCTAATCCACGGCAACCAGACGATACGACCAGCAAGCCAAATCCACAATCTCATAAACAACGGAGCCGGCGGCGGCTACCACCGACTCCTCGACGTCCACGAAGCCTACAATGCTAAACTCACCCTTCACATCACACCCACATTAGCCGCTGCCCTACAATGGGCCAAAGTAAATCCGCAATCCAATAAGCCCTGGCTCGATGGCCCCTCGTTCAACCAACGCATCAAAAATCTCAAAAACTCCGGGCTAATCTCCATCCCCGCCACCACCTTCTCCGATCACATCCTCCCCTACTTCCACAACGCCTATAACCAAGACAACCTATCCCTCGCAAACGAATTCCTCACCGCCATATACGGCGCCCCGTCCAATAAAGTCTTCTACACCCCAGAACGCGTCGTAAACCCCGACGTGATCAGTAAAATCCTAGCCCTCGGCTACACCCACGCCTTCATCGATCAAATGCTACACATCACCCGATGGTATGGGCGCAACTCCGCCGTCAGCAACGACGGCTATCGCATAAACAAAATAAACGGCCTCCACTTCTTCATCATCAATGATCAAGCCAGTAGCTACCGTTTCCTCAACACCGACAACGGCTCACACACCCTCCTAAGAGAACTTTTCAACCGAAAAGCCCGCAACTGGCAGCAAGACCAAGTCGTCATCCTCCACACACATTGGGAAGACTTCGACAACGCAAACAACGCCAACGCCTACGACCGCACAATCCGCTGGATGGCATCGCGTCCCTGGATTGAGCTCGTCACCGCAGACCAGATCGCTAATAACCAAATTGACCTGTCCGTTCCCCCTAACGGCACCGGTGATCCCTTCGGGACTGTCGATCGCCCCAACAATCCCAATCTACCGCTCGTCTCCTCAGACTACCTCCACTACGCCACTCAAGAAAACTACAACAACTGGTATAACGGACAACCTGCACGCGAAGAAGGATTACTCAATAAAGTATTCAACATCAGGCCAGGAGTCCCACTTCCAAAAGCCTTCGGTATAATCTCCACCTCTGGAATCATCAAAGACGCATGGGACAAACTCACAGCCATCATCAACCCCGACCTCAAACGCCTCTCACGCACCACTCTCCACGCAGCAACATTCGTCACCGCCTTCCACAACCAACCCAACGTTGACCTCACCAAATTCAGCACCGGTGATTATGTCAATTCCGATACCTCCTACAACACACTCGCAGAATTTGCGCGCATCGCACACAGCCAAGCCCGCTTTGCCGCAGTCTACCAACGCGCCGACACCTGGCTCACCTCCGCAAACAACAACGCCTACAACGGTATCGTCCAAACTGCCTCCGAAGACATCGACCTCGATGGCGAACCTGAATATCTCATCATGAACAGCCGCCTCTTCCTCGTCTTCGAGCGCATCGGCGGACGTCTCGTCTTAGCCATCACACGCGATCCAGTCACAGGCAAAGCCTATCAAGCACTCGGCAACTTCGCCTCTAACGCCAATTCAGAGACAGAAGAAGAAGGCGCCACCAATGCCACAGCCTACCGCACCTCCGGACTCAAAGACTGGTGGGCGACCCCCGCCAATACCTCACAATACGTCAACAACTACTACTCCGTAGCATCCGCCACAGGTGGCACCGGCTGGCAATTTACAAGCTCAGATAATCGCATAACTAAAAATATCACACTAGCGGCGGACTCCACAGAAGCGCTCGTCACCTACAACCTCAGCAACATCAATCAACTCTACGTTCGCTTCGGCCTATCCCCCCACACCTACAATCTCTACATCCACGGCCAAAACCACCTCGGCAATCTAGTCAACACCGGACTCAGCGTCGGACTCCTCAACACCTTGCCCAATAACAACGTCTACTCCTATGTCCGCCACACAGGGCCAGGCCTAAATGCCTCTTACGTCAGCGGAGCTTCCGACACAGCTCCGGCAGTCACTGATACCGTGCCCATGCGCAACCAACCTCAAATCCACCAAGTTGAAATCACCGGCACTGCTCCAAGCTTCACCCTTGCATTCGGCTTCCAAGCCGGCTCCACGATCACCCTCGACTCCGATGGCGATGGATTACCGGATGCCTGGGAGGCTCAATATAATCTAGATCCCAACAATCCCTCAGGCCTGCAAGGGGCCTCAGGTGACCCCGACGGCGACGGTCTCACCAATATCGAAGAATTCATCCTCGGCCTCAATCCAAGCTCAGCCCACGACGCAGCTCATCCGATTATCACCATCACACACGGATCAGGAGGCTCTATGGATATCAGTTTCCCGACGCTACCCGGGCGGCAATATCGCGTCGAATTTACAAACAGTCTCCATTCACCCTGGGCGCCCGCCTCCAACTGGATGAATGGCACAGGATCGCAAATGACGTGGAACGACAACGGCACCACAACCGGCTCTTTGCCCACTACAGTCCCACGTCGTTTCTACAGACTTCAAGTCCAGCTCCAATAATAAAGCCGAATCAAGATAGCGTTGCACAGCGCGTAGATTCAGCTAATCACACTCCCACATTATAATCATCCTACATCGCATGTCCTCGACCTCGCCCTCCACCTCAACATCAACATCCACGCCTCTAAAAATTTTCGTAACGGGAGGCGCCGGCTACATCGGGAGCATCTGCACAGAAGAATTGCTGAATGCTGGCCATAAAGTCATCGTCTTTGATAACCTGACCGAAGGCCATCGAGACGCGGTTGATCCACGAGCAATCTTCATCGAAGGTGATCTAGCCAATCCCTACACCATCCAATCCATGCTGGAAAAACATCGGCCCGATGCCGTAATGCACTTTGCAGCCAGTGCCCTCGTCTCGGAATCCATGCGAAATCCGTCCAAATATTTCCGCAACAATGTAGCCAACGGAATTAACCTTCTCGATGCCATGGTGCAGGCCAACGTTAAGAAAATCATTTTCTCTTCCACCTGCGCAACTTACGGCATCCCCGAAAAAATCCCGATAGACGAGCGTACCCCTCAAAAGCCGATCAATCCCTACGGGCATTCCAAACTCATGTTCGAGCAAATCCTTAAATGGTATGAGCAAATCCACGGCATCATCCATATATCCCTTCGCTATTTCAACGCTGCCGGAGCATCAGAACGCTATGGAGAAGACCATCGAATCGAGACGCATCTCATACCCAACGTCCTTAAAGTCGCACTCGGACAAAAAGATTACGTCGAAATTTATGGCGACAATTATGCAACCCCTGATGGGACGTGTATCCGAGATTTCATACATATTATCGACCTAGCCCAAGCGCACATATTGGCCTTAAACCGCACGCAAAGCGCTGCATACAACGTCGGCACCGGCGAAGGCTACTCCGTCAGGCAAGTCATCGAAGTCGCACGCAAGATCACGGGGCATCCTATTCCCGTGCAAATATGCCCGCCACGCCCTGGAGATCCACCTCGGCTTGTGGCGAGTGCTCACAAAATAGCTGCCGAATTAGGGTGGAAGCCGCGTTACACCAGATTACAGCCGATAATCGAAAGCGCTTGGAAATGGCACCAAGCTCATCCGAATGGTTACGCGCGATAAACTTTATTGCGTGGCAGGCCCGACCCGCGGAGCTTAGTTTAACACCACCCGATAGAAGCGCCGAACGGCGGTAGGAGGCACTGTGGTGTCAGTGAACTGGGTGGTGGAACCTGTTGCAGTGATAGGCGAGCCGAGATTTTGCCAGTTTGGAGTGCTGAGGTTGTCGGTAAATTGCACCTGATAAGTTTTTCCAGCTACGCTTTTCCAGGTGAGTTTGAAGTGATTGTTGGCGAGAGGCTCAATGCTCTCAATAGCCAGAAGAGAATTGGCATCGAGAGGATTGGTGCCCGCCTGACGTTCCTGTTCGTTGGTTAAGCCATCGCCGTCGTTATCAGCATTCATGTCCATTAGTTTGAGGTATTGTGGCTCATAAGGAGCGGTGCTCCAGCCTCCTGGTGTTGTGGGGACGGCGTTTAGGGCTACGTAGATGCCATCGTTGAGGATGCTGTTGCCTGAACGGTTGCTTGGCCAGAGGAAAGTATATGCGCGCTGTGGATTGGAGTTGTTGGGACCGGTGTAGGCAGCGATGTTGATGACATTATAGGAGGCTGTGGGGTTAATTCCGAAGAGGTTACTTCCGTTTTGGGTGACATTGACGTTAAAGGTGCCGGCATTTGGGAAATTATTATTCACGTTGTTACTGTTATTGACGCCAAGATTGACGAAGGCGAAGACGACATCGTAGATGGCCGGGTTGCCATTGGGGACTTCATATTTGGCAACGGAGAAAATTTGCGGATGAGGGTTGCCGTTGGTTTGATTGATGTAGTAGCGGTTGTGTGCGCGGAGGGCGGGGCTCATGGCGCGGGCACGGTTGATAGCAGCGTAGACGGGGTAGAGTTGATCGTTGCCGAAGTCAATGTCGTTCCACAAGGGCATCATAGAGTTGTAGGTTTTGAAATGGGGGATGAATTTGCCAAAATTTTTCTCCATGAGCTCGTAGCCGTAGAATTTAGAGATGCCGAGCTCCTGGCCTGGGAAGATCATCGGTGCGCCTTCGTGAGTTGCGGCGGCAGCATAGTTTGTAAGGGCATGCCATGGACTGTTGTAGCTATCTTCGTCGTGTGACTGGGTGTTGAGAAGGATTAAGCCATAACCGTATGTATTGCGTCGCTCCTCCATCATATTACGAACGTCTGTAGTGCTGATGGATTGTTCAGGCCGTGTGGGGTTGTTGTAGTTTGTGTTTTTGAGCGCAAAGAGAATATTTTCGTTGAGGATGTCAAAGTGTCGGTTGGAGCGGTATCCGGGAGTTCCTTGGCCTGTGCCGCCGTCGAGAGTCTCAGCCATAAAAACGACTGTCGGATCGTGGGAGCGAGCTCGATTGATGATATATTCCCAAGCTTGAGGAGGGAGACCTTGTCCGAAGTCGCAGCGCAATCCGGCGATGCCGTTGTTGGTTTTGTTGAGCCAATAAGGCATGTAGGCGCCAAAATATTGCCATACTTTTTGTGTGATACTGTTGAAATACCCTGGGTCGCTGCCTGTGTCGCCAGAGTAGTTGAACCAATCGCCAGCACTTAAATAATTTCCGTTCTCGGCAGGATTAACCCTGACTAGGGCTGCGTAAACGCCAAAAAATACGTCTTTTACGTCGAGCCATTTTCCGAAGTCACCACGATCAGGAGCCGGGGCTGGTCCCTCTCCAGGCCCGATTCCTGCCTGGCGGCCATAGTTTCCTGTGCGTGAGAAAAACCGCACTTCTTGATTGCGAATTTCTTGAAGGGGCGTGCCGCCGAAGAGCTGAGCGCCGAGGTCACCGAGCTCGACGTCGTGGGCGGTGTGATTGAATGCGGCATCGAGCATGAGTTTGATCCCTTTTTGTTTTGCGGCTGCAGCAAAGGCTAGGAAGGATTGCATCGCTTTTTGACGCTGGACTGTGATGCTGTCTGTAGAATTGTGTTGAGCACTCATGCGGGGCTCAATCTCCCAGAAATTCTTCACGGCGTAGGGAGAGCCTAGGGCGTAGGGGTAATGGACGTTTTCAAATGGGGAACCGTTATTCCATATCCAGGTGCTTGCTTGCGTCCCTGGGTCACGGTTCATGATATCCTGCGCGCTTAAGTGACGGCCGTCTACACCGTAAGGATGGACGGGTTGGAACCAGATCCAGTTTACGCCAAGATTGATGAGGTAATCGAGGTTAAATTGATTAGTGCGATTGGGATTAGTGTGAATGGCGCCGGGGCCGTCCCAGAGGTCTTCCCAAGTGCTTCGAGTGGCGTAAGTCGTGCCAGATGCTTCTTGGTTGAGCACGTTGAGTTCATACATGCGAATGTCTAGGGCTTGTTTGGGGGAGACGACGATGGCGTGATCGCGTTTGCTCCACCAAGTCCAGTTGGTATCTCCCGTGAGTTTCCAGCGAACGGTGAGTCGATAGGCACCTGCTTTGGAGGCATTCAGAGTGAGAGAGTAGTTGCCGCCGGGGCCTGGATTCATTGTGTAAGCTTGGTAGTAGGTGTTGGTATGGGCAGTCGTAATCAGATTACCATCTGGGGGGAAAATGCCGTCGTGAATCCCGTCGTTGTTGGCATCGAGAGCTGCGCGATTGCGATTGTTGAGATTGGTAAAGACTTCGACAGTCTGCACGGGCGAGTTGCCCATGGCGACTTGGACGGTGACGGGGAAAGATTCGTTGAGGGACTCGTCCACAAAGAATTTGGTAGTAGTGTAGTCGGCGTTGACGCCGTTAACGGTGACATGAGGTATCAAGTAAAAGGTTGTGGGGGAAGCTTGAGCCGTGGCTTCGTTGGTGGTTTGTTGATTCCAACCATAGAGAAAGCGTGGTGAGGTGGTGTTGTCGAAATTTGTGCGGATATAATATTGGACGCCCTGGCCTGCCCCGATGCTGGAAAGCGGTATCGAGGCTTTCCAATATTGGTTTTGGTTGATATTCGCGTGCCAAGTCAGGGGAACAGCATTCCAAGTGGTGGTGCCGACCTTGCGCCAGTAGAGGGTGCCGCCGGTTTGGTTCCATCCTCCTGGAGGTTTCCAAAGGCCTTGGTAGATCATGACGCTTGTGTTAGAAAGGGTCGGATTTGTGGGGTCTCGCATCGGAGTGCCAGATAAATCGGTTGTGTTGTCAGGAATGTGCCAGATTGCTCCAGATTGAGCACTGGAGTTGGGCATGCAGACCCAAAAAAATGCCAAGGTGAGTAATAATAATGTGAATAGGAATGAGTATGTGCGGAAGATAGTTAGCATAAGCGAATCGGATTTTAATTATTACTATTGCATGCAGGGTGATATAAGCAAGGGGAAAACGTGGAATGGTTAAATTTTTTTGAAAAAATTGCCATCTTTCTTACGTCTCTTGCATGATGGCTTAGACTTTTTCATAGAATTATTTCGGGACTTTAACTCGTAGGCTGGCGAGCTGGACGAGGAAGCTCTTTGCGGTAACGGTCGAGGACGCCGTTGATGAAACGGCTGGACTGTTCACTGCTAAAACGTTTGGCAATTTCAATCGCCTCATCGATAGAGACAACAGGCGGCACATCCATGCGGTATTTCATTTCATATACCGCGACGCGCAGGATGTTGCGATCTACTTGGGCTATGCGTGGCAGTTCCCAATTATCCACATATTGAGCGATGATTGCATCAAGCTCAGCGATGCGATCCTTCATCCCTCGGATGAGTTCTTCACCATATCCTCGAGCCTTTTCAGCTTGCTCGTGTAGCTCCCAGAAACGTTGCAGTTGGCTTTCAAAGGGACTGTCTGGCTGGGCTTCCCATTGGTAAAAAAACTGCATAGCGGCGATTCTTCCTAGACGTCGCTCGTTCGGCATCGCGGCTTATATAACGAAACGGTTAAAAAAAACGATGTTTTATTCCTTCAGCAACTTCAATACCGCCTCTGCACATTCCTTTCCGCGATCTAGTGAGCCACCGCAGCGGGCACGAGCTTCTTGATGGCTTTTGACGAATAAAACGCCGTGAAGAACAGGAAGATCAAATTTCAAACTTATTGCCATGAGCTGGTCCGTGACGGCGCGCAGTATTTCCATCGCATGAGGGGTCTCCCCTTGCCATATCAAGCCAAATGCTATGATGGCTTTATACTTTCGGCTGCGCGCTGCGCGCTGCACTAAAAGTGGAATTTCAAACGACCCCGGTGCTTCAAAGACATCCACTGGGATTTCGTTCTGGCTCAGGAGATCGCTTGCGCTCCTCACCAGTCGTAGAGTGTATTCGGCATGGTAGATACTCACCACGATGGCAACCGATGGCTTTTTAATTGTGGGCATGTTAAATCAAAAATTACAGAGGACGTTGACTAATCAGCCTCAATCCATAACCCTCTAGCGCGATCACTTTCTTAGGGTGGTTGGTGAGCAGGACAAGCTCGCGCACGCCGAGGTCGTATAAAATCTGGGCTCCTAGACCATAATCTCTTAGGCTTCGGCTTTCCTCGTAGGAAGGGGAGTGGCCTGGCCTGCGAAGATATGGTGAGATCGACGAAAGTTCGCCCCTCGTGCAGCCGCCGCGTCGCAGATAGAGCAACACCCCATTCCTAGCGCGAGCAATTTTGCTCATTGCCTTTTCGAGCGTGGTCGTAGGTTTGCCTCTTGCTGATTGTAGGAATAAATCATTCAACAAATCTTCACTATGCACACGCACCAGCACAGGTTGCTCAGGATCCACCTTTCCTTTGATCATGGCGATATGCTCCTGACCGTCGAGTTTTGAACGGTAAACCTTCATCGTAAAGGTCCCCCAACGTGTTGTGATTTGATCGGTATGAACGCACTCAATCAGACTCTCCTTCTGTCGGCGATAGCGCACAATGTCCCCGATTGAGCACATCTTCAGCCTGTGGAGTTTCTGGAAACGTTTTAGATCCTCTTGTCGAGCCATCGTCCCATCTTCGTTTAATATTTCACAAATGACACCAACGGGCGGTAACCCAGCAAGCAGCATAAGATCTACGGCGGCCTCTGTATGTCCTGCACGCTGAAGCACGCCGCCGGGACGTGCTTGCAGGGGGAAGACATGGCCTGGCTGCACAAAATCTTCGGCGCGCGCTTCAGGACTGGCTAGGAGGCGAATAGTCTTGGCTCGATCTGCTGCACTAATGCCTGTGGTGATACCTTTTGCAGCATCGACTGAGACAGTGAAGTCGGTTTGAAATCCTTCGCGGTTTTGTTCAACCATCGGCCGTAATCTAAGGCTCTCAGCTCTCTCGCGTCGCATCGGGACGCAAATCAATCCACGGCCGTGCCGAGCCATAAAATTAACCGCTTGTGGAGTGACCTTGCTTGCTGCCATGACGAGATCACCTTCATTCTCGCGGTCGACGTCATCCGTCACTATCACCATCTCTCCTTTTCTTAACGCTGATAAGATGTCTTCGATAAGGGAGGGGGCTTCGACAGCACGTTTTTCATTAAGAATTGCAGAAGACTGAGCGGGTGAAGGGACGAGGTTTTTTTTTGTTTTCATCCGTGAGAGTGCTGAGCCGATAAATTACAATCGAGGCAGCACTTTCCAACTCACCATAGTGAAACGAGGGATTCGCCGCGACATTGCAAGGGCCTCGGCGCGTGTCGGGAAAAATAGATCTACCACAATTGCCTCTCGTTCTTCCTTTGTTCGGCCTAAGCGCTGTGCTGCACGGCGTGCTCGCACGGCGCTTCCTGTATCCACCGCCCAGAAGTCCCCGACTCCATGCACTCGGACGACGCTGCCGTATGGAATCACCTGTGGATCTACGGCGCAATGGCCGCGCATGAGTCGCACTCCCGTGGCACTTTGGAGATGCCGAGTGTAATGGTCAGTCCCTCTTCCCTTTGCCCAATAAACGGTGATCCGAGCGAGGTGACTATTTTTTGGAAAGCGGCCGCTTCCCGTTGCCAGTGATGAATTTGTCGTCAGACGTGATCCTTTGGAGCTGATTCGACTGTTGGTTCTTGAATGAAACGACCGCGGCGAGGATGATGAATGTGTAATAGCTTTTTTTAGACAAAGACTTGGATCAAGAATTTGATTGAATTGGCCTACTCCCAATCGTTTATTGGCCACCATTCGGTGATCGAGCAAAGGTCGCCTCCATCCTTGGTTTTTGCTCCGAGTCCTGGCAGAGAAGGTCAACCGATAGCTTTTTTTTGCTGTTCTTTTCTTCGCCTGATACCGCGATCTTTTCTCAGAAGGCTTTTTAGTCACGAGTTTTTTCTTTGTGCTGCCAGATTTTTTTAAAACTTGCGAAGCAGCTTTTTTAGGCTTTTGAGCAGCAGCCTCGGATTTCGCGGGTGCAGAAAATCCAAGCGCAGTCATAAGTAACGCGGCCGCGATTCGATAAGGTAGGCCTACATTGAGGAGCTTCATGGCTTTAACCCTTACGATTTGATGTTGCTTTTAACAATCCTTAACTCTTACAGCAATTCCAAGCTAAAAGAGAGCTAAAGCGTCTGTAGACTCGCAAGAATGATCTGCATACGGCTTTCAAAATAGTCTAGTTCTTCATGATTTATGCAATAAGGCGGCGTGAGCGTCAGCGTATGATGCTCTGCGCCTCCGCTTAAAATCAACATGCCAAGCTTGAGACTCTCACTTATCAGTCGTTGACAAAGTTGGGGTAACGGTTTCCCAGTCATGTCTGCGCAGTCGAGCCCCAGCATCAATCCTTTTCCTCTCGCATTCCGACAAAGGCTGGGATAAGTGGTCGCCAGCCCCTCTAAAATTTTCAATAACCGATCACCCGCTTGGGTTACGCGAACAGGGACATTGGCATCTTCAAGCCCGGAAATCGCAGCGATAGCCATACGGCAGCCTATTGGGTGTCCTAAATGTGTGCTTGTGAAGAGCGCTTCGCCTTGTGAGGGCGGCCAAGCTGCATCCATCAACGAAGCAGGACCTACACAAGCGCCCAGCGGAAATCCTCCTGTGATTGCTTTGCTGAGGCAGATCAGATCTGGCACTGTAGCTGTCCAATCGCATCCGAAACGGCGCCCCGTTCGCCATCCGCCAGTGAAAATTTCGTCCGCTATCAACAGCCAGTCTTTTTCGTCGCAAAGCTCTCGCAGCCGCGGCAGAAACCAGTCGGGCGGGATCCGGCATCCGCCTCGCCCTTGGATCGGCTCGACAATCACTGCGCCGATCCGATCCTGATTTTTTTTGAGTAAGTCTTCAAGGGCTGCTTCCCATGCGGATCGGCAGCTTGTTTGGCATACTGATGGAGATTGTCCGCAGGAATAACAAGTGGGGTAAGGGAGATGAAAAATTTCTGGCAAAATTAGTTTTGAAAACGGTAGACGGAATTCCTGAAGTCCAGTGGCGGATCGAGCGGCTAATGTTAACCCGTGATATCCGCCATCAAAGGCGATCACACCAGGTTTGCCAGTGGCGAGATAGGCTGTCGCTAGGGCCGCTTCTACGGCTTCCGAGCCGGAGTTGGTCAAAATGGTTTTGCCTTCCCCTATCCCCCAGCTTTCATACGTCAAAGCTGAGAGGATGCGGCACAAATCCACCTTAGGCATGTGAGGATGCACATCACCCATGCCGTGGATTAAAAGCGATGCCTGATGCTGTATAGCTTCCACTACCGCTTGTGGAGTAAAACCGTTACCGGCGACTCCGAAAGCGCTTGTGAAATCCAAGTAGCGGTTGCCGTCTACGTCCCACACATTGGCCCATCGCGCCCGTTCCCAAAAAATTGGAAATTCTGGGCTCAGAAACGTTATATTGCGGCATTCATAACGTGCCAACGTCTCTGCTAAAGCCTTGCTTCGCGGCCCAGGAATCGAAGTGACGAGGTGCGGCAGCATGAAGCCGATGGTAGAGGCAAACTCTGCAACTCACTTTTTGAGCTCAGAAATGAGAGCCGCTAAGCGGTAATCCTTTTCAGTAATTCGGTGACCTGCATCGTGAGTGATCAGAGTGAGGTGCACCTTGTTCCAACGAATGTCTATGTCGGGGTGATGATTTTCGTTTTCTGCGACTTGAGCCACAGCGTTTACGAAAGCCATCGCACTTTGAAAATCTTTGAAAACGAAAGTGCCTTTGAGGCCGTCCGATGTCTCTTGCCAAGGGGTCGGGATTGAGGGTTTCATAATCGTGGATTTGCTTTCTGATTTCAACTTAAGCACCGTTCACACAAAAGTCTATGGATTATCGAGGAAGCATGTGCTTTGTGCGCTATAGGCTGTGTCTTCGTTTGCACGGCCTGTAGCTTGACGGAATAAAAGTTTTTGCTAGCTCGCAAACTATGGCCAATACACGTTCAGCAGCTAAGCAAGCCCGTAAAGCTTTGCGTCGCCGAGCTATCAATCGAATCATCAAGAACAAAGCGCGCTCCGCGGAAAAGCAGTTTCGCGCTTTGATCAAAAGCGGCAAAAAGGAAGAAGCTCAGAAGTTATTCCCCCTCGTGCAGTCTGCTTTAGATAAAGCCGTTAAAAAAGGCACCTTGCATAGAAACAACGCTAACCGCAGAAAAGCGCGTCTGGCAGCTCTGTTGGCTAAATAAGATTTTCAGGTGTGTTTCTGGCTATTGCGCCAATTATGGCGTGAGGACGCGGATATTTTCAATCTCATCCACGAATATTTGTAGCCTTCCCTCAAACTCACTGACCTTACCAGTGTATTCAATATCCTTACCAACGAGTTTCTCCAAAGCTTGTTGCTGGTCCTCCTCGAGGAAACGTTGTGCTCGGATGACCAGTGCCAGAGCTTTGCGGTAGTCTTGGTCAAAATTTAAGTAAAACAATGTGCCGGCTTTATTTTTGCCCCAGCGTTCAGCTCGTCCTTTCACCGTTACGCGACGCCCTATCTGTGCGCGCAATCCCTCTAGGTCTCGTGGGTCAAAATGCTGAACCGAAGATTTTTCAGCCTGTGGGTTGGAAGGCTCGGTGGCAGTTGTTTGCGGAGTCGCTGAAGGGGGAGCCTGCTGGCTTATGCTGGGCACAGAAGGCACCGATGCTTGGTTAGGCGCCGGAGTTGCAGTGGTTTTTGAGTTTGTATGATAGAACCAAAAACCGATTGCGGCGACCAAGGCCAGTGCGGTAAGGCTCCAAGTCCAAAATATCGCAGAACGATTTTCCGTTCCTACTGGGGATGCAGCTACAGGAGCGGATGGGCGGGTTTGTTGAGCAGAGGCATGTGTATAATTGGGTTTTCCGCTTGGACTTTTGTGTTGCGTCTGGCTACTGCCACCCAGCAGTGAATTCAGGCTTTGAAGAGCAAGGGCTGCAGAGGAAGGACGCTGGTCTGGGGATAAACTCATAAGTTGCTCAACCCATTGGGCAAGGGGAGCAGCGAGATCGGGACGAAGTTGGAGCAAGGGCACGAAACGATGCTCCAAATGAGCTTGCATCACTTCATCCACGCTGTCTCCGTCGAAAGCGCGTCTGCCAGTTAAACAGAAATAGCCGATACATCCCAGAGCATATAAATCAGCCCGCGCGTCAATTGTGCCGCCCTGACATTGCTCGGGAGCCATGTAATAGACGGAGCCAAACAGTGATCCGCTTGCATCTACAGATTGGATCCGCGCTCCCTTCAAAAACCCGGCCAAACCAAAATCCAAAATCTTTGCCTGAAACCGGCCGCTGGGTAACTTTGTGATCATGATATTGCCTGGCTTTAGATCTCGGTGGATAAGCGTTTTTTGATGAGCAGCGATGAGGCCTTCCAGGATTTGTTTCATCAGCTCAATGAAATCTTTTTCTGACAACGCGCCGTTGCGCTCTACGTAAGCCTCTAGCGTCTCACCGTCCAAATACTCCATCACGACGTAGCTGCCGGCTTCGTCACGTCCAAAATCATAGACGGTGACAATATGCGGATGCGAAAAAGATGCGAGCCTCATCGCCTCTTGCCATGCTGTCAGAGAAGCGGTGTTGTCAAGTGTGCCACTGGGCGTCGTGACGCGCTTGATCGCAACCCACCGTTGAAGTTGGTTATCCCAAGCTTTATATACTTCACCTAGGCCTCCCTCCCCGATCTTTTCAAAATGGCTATAGCGCGGCTCACTCGTAGGATCTTCCGTTGCCATAAATGATTTTTTAACTTTTCTTTCTCAACATCGCAAGTGACCATATCGTCATCAAGATGGCGAAAACGTCACACCTCATTGCGCTTGCATAACCTACTCTTCTCCGTCCATAAACGATTGCCGTTAGGCAAAACTCATGTCGCCGAATGGTCCTCTGAATTCTCAGAACTGGAGCCGGCTTGATCAACGTTATCTCTGGCATCCATTCACGCCAAATAATTCGTGGCTCGACCCTAATTACGAGCCGCTCTGTATCGTATCGAGCCGCGGCCGCACACTGATCGCTGAAGATGGTCGGACTTTTCTCGACGGAAACAGCTCTATTTGGACAAATATTCACGGGCACAATCATCCTGAAATTTTGCGTGCTATCATCGATCAGCTTCATCAACTCGATCATCTTTCATTTCTCGGCCAGACTCATCCTGCTGCGATTGAATTGGCCGTTGCGCTTTCAGAGCGCGTCTCAGGCGGACAACACCGCGTCTTCTACTCAAGCGATGGCTCGTCAGCCGTCGAAGCTGCTCTTAAAATTGCATACCAAGCCTGGCAACAATCAACGCAGCCGCAGCGCCGCCGATTCATCACTTTTCAAGGTAGCTACCATGGCGACACCGTAGGCGCGATGAGCTTGGGTGGCTCTGAGGCCATGCATGAACCTTTTCGACCGTTGCTCTTTGACTCCAGAAAAGTGATGGCGCCGGCATGTTACCGTTGCCCGCACAATATCGCACCGTTTTCCCCCTATGACGCGCGGCTCTCGCGTCAATGTGAGTGGCAATGCATCGAGCAGCTTGAAGAGGCCGTCGCTCAAGAAAATGATCAACTTGCTGCGGTGATCATGGAGCCGCGCGTGCAAGGTGCTGCGGGCATGTGGATGCATCCGCATGGTTACCTCTCCCGTGCACGGCCTATTATTGAGGCTTCCGGAGCTTATTGGATTTTGGATGAAATTCTCACAGGCTTTGGTCGCACAGGAACCCTTTTTGCATTTGAGCAAGAAATCACCCCGCCTTCGATCCTAGTGCTTGGGAAAGGGCTCAGTGGGGGGACGATGCCGATCGCAGCTACACTTGTGCGTGAAGAGATTTTTCAGAAATTCAACGGGCCTTTTCATCATACTTTTTTTCACGGCCACAGTTACAGCGGCCATCCGCCGAGTTGTGCGGCTGCCCTAGCTAATCTGCGGTTGTTTGAAAAAGAAAAAACATTGTCACGACTGCAGCCGCTAATCGATCAAATGCGCGAGGAATCTCAGCGTTTTTGGCGTCATCCCAACGTCGGGGATGTCCGCCAGGAGGGCTTTATATTGGCCATCGAGCTCGTTCAAAATCGCCATACCAAAGAATCTTTTCCGACGGAGGCGCGTCTGGCTTACCATATTTGCGAGCGAGCCCGTCAGTATGGTCTTCTCACTCGTGGCATACACGCTACGTTGATCTTGATTCCGCCGTTGACGACGCTTCCGGATGAGCTTAGCCGAATGATTGATGCTTTGTGGCGAGCTTTGGTAGAAGTCTTACCTTTTGACGTTCAGGCAGCCTGAGGCTGTAGCTTGGGGAATCATTCTAAACAGCCACGGGGGCAGGTATGGCGGGATGATGTTGATAGTTGCTGAGCAGAATGTGCTCGTAGCGTAGCTCATCAATCTCGCGGACTTCACTGGCGATTCTCAGTTGAGGAGGGGGAAACGACGATCGTGCAAGCTGAATTTTAGCTTGTTCCAAGTGATTCGTGTATAAGTGGAGGTCTCCGAAGGTATGAATGAATTCTCCGACCTCATATCCGCATAGATGAGCCAATATGTGGGTCAAGAGTGCGTATGAGGCAATATTAAACGGCACACCCAAGAACAAATCCGCGCTGCGTTGATACAATTGTGCAGAAAGACGCCCTTTATGAACGTAAAACTGGCATAGGACGTGGCACGGTGCTAGGGCCATTTTCGGTAGGTCGGCTGGATTCCAAGCTGTGAGCAGATGACGTCGTGAATACGGATCGCGTCGCAACTGATCTATTAACTCGCGAATTTGATCCACTTCCCCTCCTGAAGCTTTTTTCCAGTGACGCCACTGTGCTCCATATACGGGGCCGAGATCACCGTCTTCGTCTGCCCATTCATCCCAGATCGTGACGCCGACTGCTTGTAAGGAGCGGACGTTTGTCTCCCCTCTCAAAAACCAAAGTAACTCATGGGCGATAGATTTGAAATGGACTTTTTTAGTCGTGATCAAGGGGAACCCGATTCGCAAGTCGAATCGCACCTGAGTGCCAAAGAGTGAAAGAGTGCCGACACCCGTCCGGTCTGGTCGAGGGTGGCCGTTGTCTAAGACATTGCGCAAGAGCTGATGGTAAATCTCATCGTGTGGGTTGAGAGAAGTAGATGCCATCGCTGTATGATACAACCAGTTTCCCCCTGCCTCTACAAGTAAGTAACCTTGTCGGGCTTTTACAGAAAGCTATTTATGAGACATGGAAGTGACGTGCTATGGCGCGGCGGGTGAGGTGACGGGATCATGTTTTCATCTTCGTACGAAGCAAGCGGACGTTTTGATTGATTGCGGTCTTTTTCAAAGCGGGGATGATGCGACGCAAAAAAATATCATCCCCGATTCGATCGCAGGGAAGAGGTTAGATGGCGTGGTGTTGACCCATGCGCATCTGGATCATGTGGGGCGATTGCCGTTGCTAGTAAAAACTGGCTACGACAGGCCAATCTACGGCACATCGGCAACGCTAGAATTAGTTGAGCTTGTCTTGACAGACGCTGCTAAAGTGCAGGCACAGGATACTCTCCGCCTCAATCGCCGGCTGGAGCGAGCGGGGCGGCCGCTGCAAACGCCTTTGTTTACAATGGAAGACGTCGCGCGAGTGGTGCAGCTGCTGCGGCCGCTTGACTATCGTCACCCTGTGAACATTGCCGAGGGTGTGACGGTAAGTCTACGAGAAGCTGGCCATATATTGGGTAGCGCAAGTGTGGAGGTGAGAGCGGAAGGGCGGACAGTAGTTTTTTCAGGCGACATTGGCCCTCGTAATCTTCCTCTTTTAAAGGATCCGGAGCCTTATGAGTGTGCGGATGGGGTGTTTATGGAGAGCACATATGGCGATCGAGATCATAAGCCGATCGAGGTGACTACGGAGGAATTCAAGAATATCGTTCTCTCTACTCTCACACGGAGGGGCAAGGTGTTGGTGCCTTCATTTGCGGTCGGTCGGACCCAGCAGCTTCTTTATTATCTGGCGGAGTTGATGGTAAGTGAGCAGCTCGAGGGAGTGCCTATCTTTGTAGATAGTCCTATGGCTGCACGGGCCACGGATATTTATCAACGGCATGCTTATTTGTTTGACGAGTGCACGCAAAGGCTCACGGATTTAGGGGCTGTGGACGCGCTTTGGAAGCAAGTCCAATTTACGCAGACGCCTGAGGAATCCATGGCTATCAACCATGTCGAAGGGCCTGCTATCATCATCGCGGGGTCAGGGATGTGTCAGGCCGGCAGGATTCTTCATCACCTTAAACATCATCTCTGGAGGGAGGAGACGAGCGTAATCATCGTGGGATATCAAGTGAAAGGTAGCTTAGGTCGCCGTCTGGTGGATGGAGAAAAGAGGGTGCGGATTTTGGGGGAAGAGATCGCTGTAAGGGCCTCGATTCACACCCTGGGAGGGTTTAGTGCGCATGCAGGGCAGACTGAACTTGTGGACTGGTTTAAGAAGTTGCTGCCCTGTCATCCGCGGGCTGTTTTAGTGCATGGAGAGGCAGTGGCTCGGGAGGCTTTGCGGGAATCATTGAAGAGTGCAGGTGCGCCGGAGGTAATCTTGCCTGAATTGGGGAGCAGGATTGAGTTTTGAGGTTCTCTGCGGGCGAAGAGAATCGAACTCTCACCTCAGGCTTGGGAAGCCCACGTTCTACCACTAAACTACGCCCGCGACGTGTTAAATTATGGGTGAGAGAGGCCTATGGAATCAAGTTTTTTGTGGGCGTCGATGCCGTAAAAACTTGCGTGTTGTGCGTTTTGCATTAGATTGACGTTTCTATGGCAGATATCAAGAACCGTTATCCGGAGAATGTTCCCGGTCGTTATTATGTAGATAGTAACTGCATAGACTGTGACCTTTGTCGTGAGACGGCTCCTAAGAATTTCACTCGTCAAGACGACGGGGGATATTCTTATGTTTACAAGCAGCCTGAAACTCCTGAGGAGGAAGAGGAGTGCAAGCAAGCTATGGAAGGTTGTCCTGTCGAGGCGATCGGGAATGATGGGGCTTGATGGCTCTGAAGCCAGGGGTGTTGTTGGGCTTTTTAATTCATTATTTGGTTTTGTTTGTTTGTTTTAAGAGGTGGCTTATCGGGCTAGGTGGTAGTTTTTTAGTGGGAAAGGGGACAGAAGGCTGTAGGGCTTTCTGCTGCTCGGTGCTGCACGTTGCAGTTTTTTCGAATGGTTCGAGGTGGTTGTTTCTTTGACGTGTAGGGAGGTTAAAACTCTTTCAAATTTAGCGCTAGGAGGAACTCGACGTTGTTTTTCGTTTTCTTGAGACGCTGCAAGAGGACTTCCATGCCTTCTGTGGGTGGGAGGGAGGCGAGGGCTCGCCGTAGCACATGGATGCGTGGCAACTCATCTGGGTGGTAGAGGAGCTCTTCTCTGCGGGTGCCGCTTTTGGGGATGTTGATGGCAGGGTAGATGCGCTTGTCTACGAGAGCGCGGTCGAGATGGATCTCCATGTTGCCGGTGCCTTTGAATTCTTCGAAGATGAAGTCGTCCATTTTAGAGCCTGTATCTACGAGGGCTGTAGCGATGATGGTTATGGAGCCGCCTTCTTCGATATTTCGCGCGGCACCGAAGATGCGTTTGGGTTTTTGAAATGCATTGGCGTCGATACCACCGGTGAGAATTTTTCCGCTGTGGGGTTGGACGGTGTTGTAGGCGCGAGCGAGACGTGTGATGGAGTCGAGGAGGATGACGACGTCTTTTTTGTTTTCGGCTAGTCGTTTGGCGCGCTCGATGGTCATTTCTGCGACTTGGATGTGTCGCTCAGGTGGCTCGTCAAATGTGGCGGAGATGACTTCGCCTTTGACGGATCGCTCCATGTCGGTGACTTCTTCTGGGCGCTCATCTACGAGGAGCACTATGAGGATGGCTTCGGGGTGATTTTCGGAAATGGCGTTGGCGATCTTTTGTAGGAGGACGGTTTTGCCTGTGCGGGGTGGGGCGACGATTAAACCGCGTTGGCCAAAACCAATTGGGGTGATGAGGTCCATGGCACGCATGGAGAGGTCACCGTTTTTGCCTTCAAGGATGATGCGGCGGTTGGGGAAGAGCGGTTTTAGGTTATCGAAGAAAACGCGGTTGCGGACGAGCTCTGGGTCTTCGTTTTCGATGAGATCGACACGGATGAGGGAGAAGTAACGTTCCCGTTCTTTTGGGGGACGGATTGGGCCGGAAATTGTGTGGCCTTTTTTGAGGCCGTAGCGCTTTACGACTTGGCTAGGGACGTAGATATCTTCAGGTGTGGCGAGGTAGTTGTAGGAGGGGGAGCGAAGGAAGCCGTAGCCGTCGGGGTAGATGTCGAGCACGCCTGATCCGAATATGGGTCCGTTGCGAGCGGCGTTGCGGCGGAGTATCTCAAAGATCAAATCGCTTTTGCGTATCATGCCGGCGTTTTCGATGGCATATTCAGCGGCTAGGGCGCGAAGCTCGTTGAAAGGCTTAGCTTGCAACTCGCTTAGATGTAGTGGAGGGCCGGGAGGTAAGGGTGGAGGGGGAGGGGCCGATGAAGGCTCTGAGTCTTGAGGGGTCGCTGGTGTAGAAGGCTCAGATGTGGGGGGAGGGAGATTTTCTGGGACAGAGGGGGTAGTTAGTGAACTTGTTTGTGGGGTTTGTTCTGGCGAAACCGGTGGCGGCGCGGACGGCGTTGCGCTTTCCTCTGGGGTTGACTTTGGTGTAGGAGATTCTGAGATGGGGTCGGCAGTGGTGGTCTCTGTGGTGGTCTCCGTTGTAGCAGTAGTAGCGGGAGCGGAGGCCGATGGGAGGTATTCTTCAGGAGGCTGTTCGTAATCGTGTTCGTCTAAAGGGGGGGGGTAGTATTCAGAATTGGAGTCACGGTTTCTTAGAGAGCGGCGATAACGGCGACGACGATAGTTGTTGTTAGGCATAGTTTTTTTGGGGATGGAGTATTGAAAACTTCACTGATGAATTAAATTTGGGATTGAAAAACGTTTATCTGCATGTGGAGAGTTTCCAACGAGCCGTCGTTCCAGATGACGCAATCGGCACGTGTGATTTTTTCTTGTAGGGGCCACTGAGCTTTGAGGCGTGCTTGGATGGCAGATTCTGTGAGGCCGCGTTGGATGAGGCGATGTTTTTGGATAGCAAGGGATGCTGCGACAACGAGGATAGCGTCAAAAGGTGCAACGAAATCGATTTCATAAAGGAGCGGCACTACGACGAGCAGGGGGGTTGAGGCTTGGTGGGCTCGGTGATGTTCGATTTGAGTGAGGAGGTTAGCACAGATGTTAGGATGGGTAAGTTTGTTGAGGAGTTGCAATTCCTCTGGATGTGCGAAGACTTTTTCAGCTAGGGCTGAACGATTAATTTCTAAATTGTCTTTTAGAATACTTGTGCCGAAGTTGTCAACGATTAATTTCCAGTTTATTTGGCCTGGCGCCATCAACTCATGGGCGATGGTGTCAGCATCAAGAATTTTCCAGCCCATTTTTTTGAGCATTTCAGCAGCGGTGCTTTTGCCGCAGGCGATTCCACCGGTCAGCCCCCAGATACGTTTTTTCATACAGCAGGGGGGATACTAGATATCTGAAAAAAGGATCGCCAATCTTTTCCCGACCGCTTGATGCAACTCCTTCTTGAAACTCTTCTTGAACCTCGCCACTCTAGCGGTTCTAGATTTAAAGTTATGAGCACATCGCCGCATAACCTTTTTTCAACACGACAATCAGCACGCACGAGTAAAGGTCGTTTGTTTTATTACTACTCTTTGCCGATGCTAGAAAAACAGGGGATCGGGAAGATCTCAAGACTGCCGATCTCTCTTCGTATTGTTCTGGAGTCGTTGCTGCGCAATTACGATGAAAAACGGATTACGGTAGATCACATACGCTCGCTGGCGCAGTGGAAAGCTTCAGCACCGGCACCGGAAGAGATCCCTTTCATTGTAGCGCGTATAGTGCTGCAAGATTTTACTGGAGTGCCTTTGCTAGTGGATCTAGCGGCGATGCGATCGGCTGTGAGTCGGCTTAAAAGAGACCCAGCGATCATCGAGCCACTAGTGCCTGTAGATCTAGTTGTGGATCATTCTGTGCAAGTGGATGTAGCGGGTAGTCCTGATGCGCTTGCGCGAAATCTTGAGCTTGAATTTCAGCGAAATCGCGAACGCTACGAATTCCTTAAATGGGGACAACAAGCCTTCCGCACCTTCAGGGTCATTCCGCCAGGGATTGGAATAGTGCATCAAGTGAACCTTGAGTATCTGGCGAAAGCCGTTTTGGAAGATGCTAACGGCACTGTTTATCCCGATACGCTTGTCGGAACGGATTCCCATACAACGATGATTAACGGCTTGGGAATTGTCGGATGGGGCGTGGGCGGGATCGAGGCCGAAGCCGGAATGCTTGGCCAACCAGTGTATTTCCTGACTCCGGAAGTTGTCGGAGTAAAACTAACCGGCGCCTTGCGAGAGGGCGTCACCGCGACGGATGTTGCCTTAACGGTGACAGAGATGCTCAGGAAAGCTAAGGTCGTAGGGAAGTTTGTTGAATTCTTTGGTAGTGGCGCCCAATCGCTGCCTCTGCCCGATCGTGCCACGATAGCAAACATGGCTCCCGAATATGGGGCGACCATGGGATATTTTCCGTTTGATGAGGAAGCCCTTACTTACTTGCGCGGCACAGGGCGAGATGAGGCACATCTGGACCTCATAGAGGCTTACTACCGTGCCCAAGAGATTTTTGGCATCCCTGGAGACGATACGGAAATTGAATACAGCCAAGTCTTACATCTTGATCTTGCTACGGTCGAGCCGAGTGTTGCAGGTCCAAAACGCCCCCAAGACCGCATTCCGCTCAATCGAGTGAAGGAAACCTTCATCGCTACTCTCACACAACCGATCATTCAAAATGGCTTTGGCAAAACACAACTTGTCTCACCCAACCACAAGGAAATAGGCGATGGTTCGATCCTCATAGCAGCCATTACGTCTTGCACCAACACCAGCAATCCCTCTGTGATGCTTGCAGCTGGGATCCTCGCTAAGAAGGCTGTGGAGCGCGGTCTGAGGACACCGAGTTATGTAAAAGCTTCTCTTGCTCCAGGGTCCCGTGTTGTCACCGATTATTTACAAAAGACAGGTTTGCAAGCTTACCTTGATCAACTGCGGTTTCACACTGTGGGCTATGGTTGCACAACGTGCATCGGAAATTCAGGCCCGTTGGATGCGGAACTGGAACAACAAATCCAAGCTCGCAATTTGGTTGTGGCGAGCGTTCTTTCAGGAAATCGGAATTTTGAAGCTCGTGTCCATCCTTCCATACGCGCGAATTTCCTCATGTCTCCTCCCTTAGTTGTGGCCTATGCGATTGCAGGCAGAATTGACATCGATCTTACTCGGGAGCCGCTTGGCTTCACGCCTCAAGGCGAGCCGGTTTACCTTCGCGATTTGTGGCCGACCCTCGATGAAATTCGCGCAGAACTTAAAGCCGCATTGAATCCCGAGGTCTTTCGCGCGCTCTATCGAGATTTTGAGAAACAAAATCCTGCATGGAATGAAATACCGACATCGACAGGATTAACCTACGCTTGGAATCCGCGATCTACCTACATTCAAGAGCCTCCATTTTTTGAGTCGTTCGCTCTTGAACCAGACTCGATTACATCGATTCGCGGAGCGCGAGTTTTAGGCATCTTTGGCGATTCCGTTACCACAGATCACATTTCTCCTGCAGGCTCGATCAAGAAAAATTCGCCTGCTGGACGTTACCTTTTAGAAAACGGAGTAACAGAGGCTGATTTCAATTCGTATGGTTCACGCCGCGGTAACGATCGAGTGATGACCCGCGGCACATTTGCCAACGTGCGGATCAAAAACCTCATGCTAGGCGGAGAGGAGGGCGGCTATACGTTGCTACAACCAGAGGGAACTAAAATGTCTATTTACGATGCGGCGCTTGAATATGCGCGCCGGAAGATACCTCTGATTGTCATCGCAGGCCAAGAATATGGAACAGGTTCATCAAGAGACTGGGCGGCGAAAGGCACGCGTCTTTTAGGCGTGCGGGCTGTCGTGGCGCAAAGCTTCGAGCGCATCCATCGTTCTAACCTTGTAGGAATGGGTGTGCTGCCATGCACGTTCATGGAAGGCACCAGTGCCGCGAGTCTACAACTGGATGGCACTGAGATTTATTCTATCCCCGATCTGTCGGACAATCTGACACCTCGCCAGCAACTGACCTTAGAGATACAACGCTCCAGCGGTGAGGTCGTCCGCGTGCCGATTTTATGCCGAATCGATACGCCTGTTGAAGTGGATTACTATCGTCATGGGGGGATCTTGCCGTATGTGCTTCGTCAAATTTTGACGACTCGGTCTTGATCAAAGTTGATGTGCAAAAGACGTGTCGGGGTTGATGTCTTCTAAAAACGCCTGAATGAGGTTGATGCATTGATCGAGATCGTCATATGCGAGCATCTCAATTGGAGAATGCATGTAGCGATTGGGCAGGCCAATGGCAGCAGTGGGTATACCACCGCGTTGGCGAAAGATAGCGTCGGCATCCGTGCCTGTCGATCGGGGGTCCGTGGCCCATTGGAACGGGATGGAATGCGATTCGGCGACTTGACGCAATTTCTCAACTAGCAGCGGATGGTTCGCACTGCCGCGATTTAATGTAGGGCCTTTGCCTAGTGATACTTCGCAAAACCGTTTTTTATCTGCAATGGGGATATCTGTGGCTTGCGCGACATCAACTACCAGTGCTGCATCAGGATGGATGCTGTATCCGACCATTGCTGCACCATATAGTCCGTTTTCCTCTTGAATTGTGGAAACGGCAATCACCGCGGCCTGAGATTTTTTTGTTTCCGCGCAACGGCGCAACACTTGAGCCGCTACAAACGAGCCTACTCGGTTGTCACACCCTCTGGCAATGAAATATCGGTCATGGATGGGTTCATAGCCGACGGCATAAGTGACGAGATCGCCGACAGCCACTTTACTGAGCGCCTCGTTTTTGTCCTTCGCGCCGATGTCAATAAACATCTCGTGCCAAGCGGGCACTTTGTTTTCCTTTTCTCGATCCTGCATGTGAATAGCAAGGGAGCCGATGACTCCGAGCACTGTCCCACGCGAATTGTGAATGTGGACGCGTTGTCCTCTTGCAAGAGCGGGATCTGAGCCCCCGACAGTCGTGAAATAGAGGAAGCCTTGGTCGTTGATGTATTGAATGATGAAACCGATTTCGTCGCCATGTCCCGAAACCATGATTCGTGGGCTTCCGGAAGGATTCCAGACGGCGATAGCATTGCCGTATGCGTCTATTTTGATTTCGTCCGCGTAAGGTTTTACGAACTCGATCCAGAGCCGTTGTAGTGCTAGTTCTCCGCTGGATGGGCTGGGGGTGTTGAGGAGTTGTTTTAGGAATTCTTTTTGTTGGGTATCCATAATTAGCGGAGTTAAGTTTACTGTGCAGCGATCGCTTCATCGAGCCAAGAGAGGAGCTCGCTGATATTTTCTGGCGTTTCGTCCCCCATATGGGAAATACGGAAGGTAATGCCTTTGATTTTGCCGTAGCCGCCGTCGATGATGCAGGAGTGGTGCTCTTTGAGATGTGCAATCATTTTAGGGACGTCGATGTTGCGGGTGTTTTTTATGCAGGTTAGGCCGATGGAGGCATATCCTTCTGCTGGAAAGAGCTCAAAACCTCGTTCCAAAGCCCATCGGCGGGTTAATTCAGCATTTTTAAGATGACGTCGGTAGCGATTTTCAAGTCCTTCGGTTTCGATCTCTTCAAGTTTGCTACGCAAAGCATAAAAGTGTCCAATCGAAGGTGTGGAAGGTGTCATATTCATTTCGTGGTTTTTTTGAAACTCGACGAAGTCAACATAATACCCGCGATCAGGTATCGTAGAGGCTTTGGCAAGAGCGCGCTCTGAGACGGTGAAGAGTGAGGCTCCAGGGGGTAAAGCGAGTGCTTTCTGTGTGCCTGTGAGCATGACGTCGATCCCTAAAGCATCGGGCGAGATAGGTAGCACGCTAAATGAAGAAACAGTGTCTACAATGAACATGACTTCTGGGAAACGGCGCACAACTTCAGCGATTTCTGGCAGAGGATTCATGGTCCCTGTGGATGTTTCATTATGAATGAGAAGGAGAGCATCAAATTGCCCGGTTTTAAGTTTTTCCTCGATTTTTTCGGGGAGGATGGGCTGTCCCCAAGGAACTTGGAGTGCTTCAGCTTTTTTTCCGCAACGCAAAGCGACATCATACCATTTATCGGAAAATGCGCCGCTCATGCAGCAGAGCACTTTGCGGGCTACTAGGTTTCGGATGGCGGCTTCCATTACGCCCCAAGCTGAAGTCGTGGAGAGGAAGACGGGACGCTGGGTGTAGAAGAGTTTTTGGAGGCTAGGTTGGACTTGGGCGTAGAGCTCTTGAAAGCTTTTACCTCGGTGGCCGATGAGAGGTGAGGCGTAGGCGCGTAGTGTTTTCTCAGAAACTTCAACGGGACCGGGAATAAAAAGTTTTACGTGTGGCATCGGAGGTTCAAGCTATGGCATGGCTTTAAAAATGCAATCTCGTGAGGTGACGTGGAGGGTGGCAATTTGTTTTTTTTATTTCAGTTTGGCTGTGCTGAGTCCTCTCTGCGCACAAAAAAAACCGCTTTCCAAAATCTTGGAGCTGATCATCAAACATGATGCGCTGATGCATGAGAAAATGAAAGGCTACGAGTATGAACAGCATGTGTTGACTCGTAAATTGAACGAGGCAGGCCAAGAGATTGAAAAAAAAGAGCTTAGTATGACTGTGCGGCCAGGCGCGCGCACTTTGCTCAGTGTTGTCGCTGACAAAAGCGGTGTGGTCAAGACCGAGAGTGAAGGTGCTGAAGAAAAGACGTTAAATTCTCGAAAAATGGTGACTCCATTTTTGATTAGTGAGTTGTTGCCGAGGTTTGAAGTGTGGACGGAAGGTGAGACGATTTGGAACGGATATCCGGCTTACGTTCTAGGATTTAAGCCTTTGGCCGACCAGAAGCCGTTTTCGAATCGTATGGAAAAGGTGCTGGCACACTTGGCAGGCAAAATGTGGGTTTCTCAAACGGATTATATCATACTTAAAACGGAGGCAGAGTTGAGTCGATCGATTGATCTGGCATGGTTTTTTGCTTCGATGCGCTCTATGCGTTTAGATTATGAGGCGCAGCGAATCGAGGGGCTGGGGTTTGTGCCGAAGATGTTTAAGTTGGATTACGAAGTGCGGATCCTCACTATCCGATCCCGACACGCTCAAATAGTGACGATGAGCGGGCATCGTCCGAGAGGAACATCTAGGTGATCTCGCGTGTGCCGACCAATGGCAAGCGCCAGTGATAACGGATAGCTAGTAGCCTTAAGAGTATGATAAGGAAAATCACAGCTAAAAGAGTGATGATCTCCTGGGTTTTCAGATGATAAAGGATGAGTTGCAGAATCGCACCGAGGAGAGCTGCGCTGACGTAAAACTCGCTTCGCATCACGACTGGCACACGACCGCAGATCAAATCACGCATGACGCCGCCAGCCGTGCCTGTGATGGCGCCGAGTAGAGGAGCAGACCACAAAATCTCATGAGCCAACGCGATGCGGGTTCCTATCCATGTGAAGAGTGCCAGCGCGAAGGCATCTGCAACCAGGAAGAATCGGCGGTTTTGATAATGACCACGGAGGAAGCTTTCTCCTATGAGAATGACCAGCAGGGGGATCGCAAGCACCCACGGTTGGTTGAGCCAAAAAACAGGCGTCCGCCCGATCAGGAGGTCGCGTAACGTTCCCCCTCCGATTCCACAAAGCAGGGCAGAGACATACGCGCCAACCCAATCCAGACGGGCTTCTCGAGCTGCAGACAGGCCACTGAGACCCGCAATGAAGAGCGCAAGAATATCAACGATTTGTAAGATTTTTTCATACGGCTCCATAAGTTGCTAGGCTGTGAATTGGAGATCTGCTGGATTTAAGTTTTGGCCGATGACGACAGCCGTTGGGGTGATGGGAGGATTCCCTTTATAGTCCATAAATTCTACTTTGTCGTAGCCTTGGACGAGTTGAAAAATTGTATAGCCACCCGGCCGCGTGGGTTCGACAAAAAGTCCTTTTACACGAAGAATATTTTCGGGGAGTCGAATGATCCAGTCTTGCAGTTGTTGTTCACTGAGAGGATTAGGGAGGGCTATTTCGAGGGCATTGAAGGCGTGAGAGAGATGATGATGTGAGGAGTGACTGTGGTGATCGGTGTGAGAATGAGGGTGGACATGGGAGTGAGATACATCCTCGTCTGGATGCAGAGTTTTGCTTTCTCGGTGAAAAGAGGAGGAATGCGGAGAATCTTGTATCCATGATTCTATGAGCTGGCTGATTGAAGAGTCATCGAGGTTGGTTATTTCTTGGGCATGTGGGTTGATATTTTGAACTTCTTGACGGACTTTGTGGATGCGCTCTGCTTCCGTGCGGTCGAACCTTGAGAAATGAACGTAGTGGGCTGGCGCAGTCTGCCAGCGCTCAAGATCGTTGTGGAAGACGCGTCGTTGCCAGCGGTAGAGGTCAATGACGTTGATGTGGATGGGGAGCTCGTAAGGTTGAGCAGCATCAGCAAGGGCAAGGATTTCGATGAGTTCGACAGCATCGGAGGTGCCGTTGACTTCGATATAGACAATATCAGGGCGAGAAGATTGAGCGGCGATGCGTTCAAGAGTTTCCAAAAGGGCGACGCGGGAGTCACAGCAGACGCATGATCCGTCAATTGGGGTAATGTCTTGGGTGAGCGCTTGGAATGAAGAGGAGTCTACTTTGGCGTTTTGGTAATCGTTGATTATGACATAAGGTTTTTTGCGGAGGATGCTGCAGGTCGATTCTACGAGCTTGCGAAGGAGGGTAGTTTTACCGGCTCCTAGAAAACCAGTAATGAGAACAAGCGGGATTAGTTTGCTATGTTGACGGAGCATGCTACGGCGGGCCTTCATAAGGGGTAGGTCAGTGAGAGTTAGGGCTTTGTATTACTGAGATAACTGTGTTGCCTTAATTGAGAGGATGTAGAATGTCTGCCCATAGAGCGTCAATTTCTTCAATTCTTTCGGGGTGGAGTCAGTTTGGGGAGCGCCATTTTGGGTAAGTGGGGGTTGGCCCTGAATTTCGGGGATAGCGATATGAACTTGGGTTAATTTTTCTTCGAGTTGGTTGATGCGGTTTTCGAGGGCTGTAACTTTTCTTTCAAGATGCACGATGCGATTGGTGTCTGAGATGTCGTTCTTAGCCCAGAGGTAGGTGATAAGTGCTGCCGTGATTATAGTGATTGTGAGGATGGTTTTCATAAGGGTATTAAAATGCCGTGAGAGAGGGCGCAACGCAATTTAGCATTTGTAGATTGAACGGGCATGGATTTATTTGATGATTTGAGTAGAGTATGTCACATGTCTTGTGACCCGCTAATTATTGCCAATCGTAATTTTCAGTCGCGACTTTTACTCGGCACAGGCAAGTTTTCTTCGACTAGAGTAATGAAGGATGCGTTGGAGGCGAGTGGTTGTGAGATTGTGACTGTCGCTTTGAGAAGAGCGGATCTTTCCGGAAAAAAAGACCCATATGCTGATATACTGGAACATATCGACTCGAGTAGATATTTGGTTTTGCCGAATACAAGCGGTGCGATGAACGCTGAAGAAGCGATACGTTTAGCTCGTCTTGCTAGGGCAGCGGGTTTGCCGTCTTGGGTGAAATTAGAAATTCATCCTGATTCTCGTTACTTGCTTCCCGATCCGATTGAAACCTTTAAGGCTGCAGAGATTTTGGTGAAAGAAGGATTTGTGGTTTTACCCTATATCAATGCTGATCCTGTATTAGCAAAACGTCTTGAGGAAGTAGGAGTGGCTGCTGTAATGCCGCTCGGTGCGCCGATCGGCTCAAATCGTGGACTAGAGACTCGTTCACAAATTGCAATCATCATAGAACAAAGCACGGTGCCTGTAGTTGTGGATGCTGGTTTAGGTGCGCCTTCTCATGCTGCTGCAGCAATGGAGATGGGAGCAGATGCGGTGCTTGTTAATACCGCGATAGCGATTGCAGAAGATCCTTTGAAAATGGCGAAAGCGTTTGCCTTGGCAGTAGAAGCTGGGCGACTAGCCTACAAAGTAGGCTTGCCTGCTAGCAATCTCGTTGCCGACCCGACTAGCCCATTGGAAGTCTTTTCGAAAGTATAGTCATGGGTAGTGAAATTAATTTATGGAGCCGTTATCGCTTCGTAAGTTTCCGGTCGCCGATCACGGTAGAATTGCCAGACCTTCCGCACTTCTCGGATCATGTCGAGATTGAGATCTGCAATTAAAACTTCTTCTCGATCGCGGCTAGCAATTTGGATAATTTCGCCTCTGGGGTTGCAGAAATAGGATTGCCCGTAGAATTCCCCGATCTGCCAAGGTTTTTCAACGCCGACTCGATTTATGGCTCCGATAAAGTATTGATTGGCTGCGGCATGTGCGGGTTGCTCTAATTTCCATAAATATTCGCTCAGACCAGCAACGGTCGCTGAAGGATTGAAGACGATCTCGGCGCCATTGAGGCCCAAGCAACGTGCGCCTTCTGGGAAATGTCGATCGTAGCAGATATAGACGCCGATCTTGCCGACGGCCGTTTCAAAAACGGGATAGCCTAAGTTTCCAGGACGAAAGTAAAACTTCTCCCAAAAACCTGGATCACATTGAGGAAGGTGGTTTTTACGATATTTACCGAGATACTTTCCGTCTGCATCAATCACAGCTGCGGCGTTGTAAAACAATCCTTCGCCTTCTTCTTCGTAGATAGGGACCACCATCACCATTGAGTGTCTTTGAGCGATCTCACAAAATAACCGCGTGGTTGGCCCCTCGGGAATTCGCTCGGCAAGCTCATACCAGCGCGTTGTTTGTTCAGCACAAAAATACGGGGCAAAAAATAGCTCTTGCAAACATAGAACTTGGACACCGGCTCGGGCCGCTTCTTCGACGAACGTAAGATGCTTTTGGATCAAGTGTTCTTTTATTTTTTTGATCTGTGTTGTCTCAATCCCTGCACTTGAGGCTTGGATTAGACCTGCTCGAACGATCCGGCTCATAGTGCTACTTAATTTTAGTCTGTATTACTAATTAGACTTCGAGTGCTTGCTTCGCGTCAAATGGAGGTGTTTTTATTTTATCGTAGGTTCGGTTCAGATAAGTGTGCATTTGGATAGTATGTGTATTATGGTTATTTAACATAAACTTTATGGCAGCGCATCTAAGCATAAGTCTAGAAAAAGCTCACCACATGCTTGCGGAAAAAGAAGGGCCTTATACTGATCAGCAAGCTCGAGTAGAGGCATCAAGGTGTCTGTATTGCTTTGATGCACCTTGTGTTCAGAGCTGTCCAACGGGCATCGATGTGCCTGCTTTCATACGTCGTATCGCCGAAGGTAACCCTAGAGGCGCAGCAAGAGTCATTCTCGAAGCTAACATTCTTGGTGCAAGCTGTTCGAGGGTTTGCCCGACAACCGTGTTGTGTGAGGGCGCTTGTGTCGTAGCGCAAAAAGAAGGTGATCCCGTGAAAATAGGCCGTCTCCAACGTTACGCTACCGATTTTGTTGCTGGTGAGGCACACACTCTTCTGTCTGTGAAGTCTGCTAAAACAGGCTGCAGTGTCGGTGTGATCGGTGCTGGACCAGCCGGTCTAGCTTGTGCAGCAGAGTTAGCTCGTCTGGGGCATGAGGTTGTTATTTATGAGAAAAAAGCTTTTGGGGGCGGGCTGAACACCTATGGCGTAGCATACTACAAAATGCCTCCGCAAGTTAGCCTCGAAGAGGTTGCGCTTGTTGAGAAATTGGGTGTTACTATCCAGTATCATACAGAGATTGGAAGAGACCTGACTGGCGAAGAATTACTTCAAAAACATCACCTCCTGTTCTTAGGAGTAGGGCTAGGACGAGCAAGTTCTTTAGGGATCCCCAATGAAAATTCAAAAGGCATTCTTGATGCACTTGATTTCATTGAAAACATTCGTGTAACTACCCAGAACACAATTTCTGTAGGGGCAAACGTCGTAATCATCGGATGCGGCAACACCGCCATGGACGCGGCCATACAAGCCCGGCTTCTTGGAGCAAAGACCGTCACAGTCCTCTATCGCCGCAGCGAAAGTGAGATGCCAGCATACCGATTTGAATACGAGCGGGCTAAAAAAGAAGGTATTAATTTTCTTTTCAATACGTTGCCCGTCCAAATTTTTCTGTCATCCGACCGACACATAGAAAGGCTTCGGCTTGCTGGCACTCGTTACAATTCAAATGGGGAACTTGAAATCATACGTGGCACAGAGTGGGAGATTCCTTGCGATATGCTGATCAAAGCCACCGGGCAGCAAAAGCTCACTTCGTGGATTCTGCAAAATTTCCCTACCGTTCAACTCAGTTCCAAAGGACTGATTCTCCACGATCCTCAAACGGGGCAAACCTCTGATCCACGGATATTCACCGGCGGCGACTGTGCAAACGGCGGCCGAGAGGTGGTTCACGCAGTAGCTGAAGGGAAGAGAGCTGCAAAGGCTATGCATCAAATTTTTTCGGCGAAAACAGCAACACATCCTTCTCCGCATCACTATTCAAGCCACAGCCCAAATCTTCATAATCCAAATTCTCTCTTGGCTGGCCACACAGCTGAGCCTGCCTACTTCCGATCGAGTCTCGCATATTCATAAAAGCTCTTTTTCACTATGCCTGATCTCAGCGCTAGTCTTGCTGGCATTCGTTCACCCAATCCATTTTGGGTGGCCTCAGGTCCTCCTTCGAACACAGCCTACCAATGTCATCGTGCATTTGAGGCTGGCTGGGGCGGACTCGTCTGGAAAACGATCGGCGATCCCACCCCTAACGTTGGCTCTCGTTACTCAGCGCTTCATTATCATCAGCATCGCATGGTCGGCTTCAACAATATCGAGCTGATCAGTGAGCGGGCACCCGAAACCAACTTCAAAGAGATCTACGAATGTAAAAAACGCTGGCCTGATCGAGCTATTGTAGCCTCGCTCATGGTGGATACGCGGGAACGTTGGCATGACTTTGTGGACCGGGCGATTGATGCAGGAGCCGACGGCATCGAGCTAAACTTCGGCTGTCCTCATGGCATGTGCGAACGCGGCATGGGCTCAGCCGTAGGGCAAAATCCAGATGTGATCGAAGTCATCACCTCATGGGTCATGGAAAAAGCAGCAGGCAAAATTCCCGTCATCGTCAAACTCACCCCTAACATCACCCAGATCACAGATGCAGCTCGAGCCGCATCTCGAGGCGGCGCCAACGCGATTTCGCTCATCAACACCATCAAAAGCATCACCAACGTAAACCTCGACCATTTTACACCCGAGCCCTACGTCAACGGCCTCAGCACATCCGGAGGCTACTGCGGTCCGGCAGTTAAACCTATCGCCTTACATATGGTGCAATCCTGTGCGAGCGATCCTCAAGTCAATCTTCCGATCTCTGGCATCGGCGGCATCACTACTTGGCGTGATGCAGCAGAATTCATCGCTCTCGGCGCTTCCACAGTTCAAGTCTGCACGGCCATTATGCATTATGGTTTCCGCATCGTCCAAGATCTCATCGATGGTCTTGCTGAATACATGTCCAGCAAAGGATTCCAAACGCTCGACGACTTCCGCGGACGTGCCGTGCCCAACGTCACCAAATGGGAAAACCTAGACCTCCACTACAAACGCGTCGCCCACATTGATTACAGCCGATGCATCGGTTGCAACCTCTGCTATATCGCCTGTGAAGACGGTGCCTATCAATCCATCGACCTCGTAGATCCAGCGTCCATAGGCCTCGAGCGCAGCCCGAGTCCCATCCCAAGTAAACCCATCCCAAAAATACGCCAGGAAGACTGCGTCGGCTGCAACCTCTGCTCCCTCGTCTGCCCAGTAGATGGCTGCATCACGATGACTCCTGTCCCCACCAATCGACCGCCGCTCACTTGGAAGGAATATCAAGAACAACTCCAAGCTGGCCTTATTGCTCCGATCCCCCCTCACCCTTGATTTCGCTCGCCAAAGTTCGCCTAAGGCGAGACAATTCTTAAAAACCCTATGCCTCTCCTTATTCAAAACGGCGAAATTATCACCGCAACCGATCGTTACCGTGCCGACATCTACTGCGAAGACCAGACGATCACCGCCATCGCTCCACGAATTGAGCCGCCTCCCGACGCCACAATTATCGATGCTCGGGACAAATATATCTTCCCTGGTTTCATCGATCCCCACGTTCACATTTACCTTCCATTCATGGGAACATATGCCAAAGACACTTATCCGACCGCAAGCCGAGCAGCTCTTCTTGGTGGCACGACCACACTCATTGAAATGATCTGCCCGGCTCGAAACGATGACCCTCTTGAAGCCTATCAACTGTGGCATTCTCAGGCAGCTGGCAAAAGCGCATGCGACTACACCTTTCACATGGGCGTCACACGATTTGATGAATCCACGCCCGATGCCCTTAGACAAATCGTCGCCGATGGTGTCGCCAGTTTCAAAGTCTTCCTCGCTTACAAAGGCGCGCTCGGCATCAATGACACAGAACTTTACCACACTCTCCGGCTGGCTCGATCCCTCGGCGTCATCACCACCGCCCACTGCGAAAACGCCGACCTCATCGCCGAGCTTCAAAAGCAACTCCTCTCCGAAGGCAAAACAGCTCCCGAATACCACTACCACAGCCGCCCGCCGCGCGTCGAAGCGGAAGGCACGCGCCATCTGCTCACCTTTGCTGAGCTCACAGGGGCTCCCGTTTATATCGTTCACTTAAGCTGCGCCGAAGCTCTTCAAGAGGCCCTAGGAGCACGCCAACGCGGCGTTGCCTGCTGGATCGAGACCCTCATCCAATACCTCGTCCTCGACCACAGCTATACCCAACGCCCCGACTTCGAAGGCGCAAAATACGTCATGTCCCCGCCTCTCCGCGATCGAGCCAATCACGAAGTCCTCTGGAACGCCCTCCGTCAAGGATTCATCCACACGGTAGCGACTGACCACGCCCCATTCGATTTCCGCGGCCAAAAGGATCTCGGTCGCGACAACTTCACCCTCATCCCAAACGGCATTCCTTCCCTCGAAGATCGCATTACTGTGCTCTACACTTACGGCGTGAGACGACACCACATCGACCTACACCAATTTGTGGCCGCTGCGAGCACCCAAGCTGCAAAAATCTTCGGCCTTTATCCTCGCAAAGGCACGATTCAACTCGGCTCCGATGCTGACCTCGTCATCTTCGATCCGCACTACAAAACCACGATCTCAGCTCGCACGCACCACATGAATGTGGACTACAATCCCTTCGAAGGCTGGCCACTCGAAGGACGAGCGGAAACGGTTACCGTTCGCGGACGCATCATGGTTCGCGATGGCCAATTCATCGGCGAAATGGGATACGGCCAATTTCTTCGCCGCACCCCACACTATCATTGCTAAAAGAGACGCGCCGGGGGGTTAACCTTTTATAGCCAGCCTTCTGTGTCGGAGTGTCTGCGATGCCATTAAAATCGGCTCACTAATCGCTCGCTTTGCCTCTGAATCTGTGCTCAAATCCTGACTGTGCCTTTTGCGAAAACCTCATTAATTCTCCTCATCCTTTTCACGGTATCATCTCCCTTCACCGAAGCCCGACAAGTCCGACAAAACGGCCTTTCAGAGCCATACAAAGACAAAGCCTCACAAGAGGCAAGACGCCAAATGGCTTCGACACGAGTAGATACCGTCCAGCTCAATAAAAAGACGGCAAATGTTAAACCAACTCGTTCCCTCCGTCCGCGCGGCCGCTATGAAAAGGGCCGCATGGCGATTTCATGGCAAGGGAGCTACATGGATTATCTTCCTTTTTGGAGAAATGAGTTTGACTACACGATTGCGCCGCAAATGTTAACTTTTCACTATCAAGTGGACGAAGTCAGTGGGGCGTGGTGGCGTGGTAATACTGAGGTGACAGCTTCGCTGGTTTTTGCCCCGATTCTTAGAGGCATTGAAAGTCGATGGCTTGGTTTTATGATCGGCACGCGGTATAACTTCGTCCGAGAAAATTGGTTTGTGGTGCCTTATCTTGAGGGACGATTTGGAGTCGGAGCGATCGACTCGCGCGGTGAAATTCGTGCGCAGGGGCAGGATCTTACGGTGAGTTGGCACGTCGGCGCTGGTGTGCGTTATGACTTCAACGAAAATTTAGCGGTTACGCTGGGTGCCTCTTATTATCATATTTCGGGAGCGTGGTTGACTGAACCTGAGCATCCCAATCATGGGATAGACGTCGGTGGGCCTACGCTAGGGCTTCTGTGGGGTTTCTGAATTTATTCCTTTGGATCCAGGCGAAACGTAATTGTCACAAATTCTGGCATTCCTACTGGTCGTGCAGCCCCGATTTCACCGGCTTCGCGAGCGGCCTCGAGAGCGCTTTCATCGAATTCAGGGATGCCTGAGGATTCTTCCAGAGAGGCTGAAAGAATTTTTCCTGTGGAATCGAGTTGTATGCGGATGATGGCTTTGGGGTCGAGGTGTGCGAATTGGACGGGTTGTCGCCAGAATCGGTTCATTCGTTCACGAATCAGCTCGTAGTAGGGGGTGAAATCGGGTTTCTTTGAGGAAGGGGCTGGGGTGCTGGAAGTCGAGATGCGTGAGGAGGAAGGGGTTGAGGGTTCTGACTTCTTTTTGGTCTTGGAGGTTTGAGGTTGAGGAGATTTTTTGGGGGGAGCGCTTCTCTTGACGATTTCTTTTGATATTTCGATTTTTGGTTTTTCGGGCTTGGGTAGGGGCTTGGGAGCAGGCTTAGGAGGAAGAGAGGGAGAGGGAGAGGGTTTAGGCTTAGGTTTGGACTCGGGTTTTTGAGATAGAGGAGTTGGTAGTTGAGATTTAGTCTCAGTCTTAGAAGGCTGATTGTTTATGAGTTGTGGAGACATAGGGGCTGGGGTGGGAGGTGGGGGAGGTGGGGGAGGAAGAGTAGGCTGTGGTGGTGGCGGAGGAGGCGTAGGTAATGGGTGGGGGGTCGATTCGGCTGGGGGCGAGGGTAGCTCGGGTTCAGGCTCAGGAGACTCGGGCGGGCTTGGAGGCTGAATGAGCTCCATGATGTGGACAGTGGAGTGATCGGCTTTGGGTTTTGTGGCCCAGAAGAGGAGGGCGAGCGCGGCTAGGTGGAGGATTAAGACGAGGGTGAATGTGGGGAGTTTACGAACGGGCGGAGGCGGGGGTGGAGAGAGTTTTTCTATGTCTGGTGAAGGCGTTGGGGTAGGGGCGGATGATTCTGAGAGCCTGGGGAGGGCTGGAGAAGTGGGATGGGAGCGGTGAGGTGGCAACATTATTTCTGGGTATGAACGAGGCCGAAGCGCTTGATGTTGGCGTTTTTGAGGGCGTCGAGGATATCAACGATTTGCTGGTAGCGGGTGTCTTTGTCGGCTCGTAGGACGACGGCAACTTGGGGATCTGAGTTTTTCCATTCGATCAAGATGTCTTCAAGCTGGGAGGGGGTGACTGGGCGATTTTCGGCGTAGATGATGCCTTGGAGGTCGAGATGGATCGTCTTGGGTGGGGCTTCTGGCGCGGGTTGGGAATCGGGCTGGATCGTGGCGACAGGAAGTTGAAGGGGGATGGTCTGCTCGAGCAGCGGGGTGGTGATGATGAAGATGATGAGGAGGGTGAAGGCGAGGTCGATCATCGGGGTGACGTTAAGCTCGGCCATGCTAGTGTAGCCGCTGCGGGAGGAGAAACGTTTCATATTTTTGGATGGTGGCGGATGGGGAGGGGAGTTAGTGGCGAGTGTCGAGATAGTAGTGCTCAAAAATGGAGATGAGCTCGGCTGCGAAGTTATCGAGCTGCACGGTGTGAGCACGGACAGTAACGACGAGGTAGTTGTAGCCGAACATGGCTGGGATTGCGACCATGAGGCCGGTGACGGTTGTGACGAGTGCCCCAGATACGCCTGGAGCCATCGTGGCGAGATGGGCTTTGCCTGCGAGGGCGATGGATGAGAAGGTATCCATGACCCCCCAGACTGTGCCGAGGAGACCGAGGAATGGAGCGCCGCTGACTGCGATAGCTAGGGCGACCATTTGGCTTTCGAGTTGGAGGGCTTGTTCGCCGACTTCGCGCTCGAGAGCGGAGCGAACGGCGCTCATGGCGGTGGAGGTGATTTTTCGAGGGATAAAGGGATGTGGGCCTGGGGGATCAGGAGAGCGGTCTGTGTATTGCATGTGGTAGAGGAGTTCTTTACATCCTGTGGCGTAGAGGGCGTAGAGGGGGGAGCGGAGGAAGTAAATTTTTTTGAGGTAGAGATGAAGGGGGTTGCGGTCGGAACGGAGGGCTTGGAGGAATTGGGCATTTTTGTTTTTGGCTTGGTGGAGTTGATACCACTTTGAAATGATCACAGACCAGCTGATGAGTGAGCCGATGAAAAGGATGATGAGGATGATTTTGCCAGCGACATTAGATTCACGTATGGCAAAGATGAAGCCGTCGCCTTGTCCCACGGCTAGTGCGAGGAGGGAACAGGGGATCATTGAGGATGAGAAGGGGAGGGAGAATTTATTGCGAAGTAGTTTTTTGGATCCAATCGATGATACGCTTGGGGCCGCCAGGGAGGTATTCTTCGATGCGGGAGAGTTCTTTGCCGTTTTTATCTAGAAGGATGAGGGTGGGGTAGCCTTGGATGTTGAATTTTTCAGCTAGGGCGGAGTTGTGCTGAACTTGTGCGGGGTCTATTTTTTTGCGACGTGGAAAATCGACATAGACGAAGTTGAGATTTTGGTTGGCGAATTCGGCGAAAGTGGGCGTGCTAAAGACTTCGCGCTCCATTCGGATGCAGGGCGGGCACCAATCGGATCCGGTGAAGTCGAGTAGGATGGGTTTTCCGTTGCTTTGGGCGGCCTGAAGGGCTTGGTTGAAGTCGAGGATTTTGTTAAGTTTATGTCTCTCTGTGGAGTTGGTTTTAGGCTCGGTGGTTGTGGTAGAGGGAAGGGGGGGTTCGGCAGCCTCCTCGGCGAAGTCTTCTATGGGGGACTCGGCGTTTATTAGGGCTTCATTGATCTCCTCGTTGGACGTTTCGTTAGGTGATGGTTGATTTGGGGAAGGTGATGGGGAAGAGTTTAGTGGTTCGGTGTTTTCAGTGCTTGTGGTGGTTGATGGGAAAGGCGTGGCAGGGGGGGTAGGTTGGTTACAGCAGGTGAGACCAAGTAAAAAGACTATTGTGGAGAATAGTGAGGATGAGATTTTCATGGCTTAGAACTTAAATAAGCATGGAGATTCGTCAACGTCTAAGGAGTGTCTGTGGGCGCAGGGCGTGATTCCTGGAGGTTATGATGAGATTATTTCTCGACGAAATTGAGGTCTTTCCCATAGGTTTCCTCTAAGAAGTATATGGCAGTAAATGTGATAGGGATTACGATTAGCCCCAGCATCCAGCCGGCTGTAAGGATGTCGGTGGAGGATTTGATGAGGGAAAAGATGGCACTCATGGGGACAAGGAGGCCACGAGCGAAGTTGGGCACACTTGTGGCGACGGTAGCACGAAGATTGGTGCCAAAATGTTCAGCGGCTACTGTTACAAATACGGCCCAAAATCCTATCGAGAACCCTAGGGCAAAGCAGACTCCATAGAACACCTCAATCTTTAAGCTTCGCCACGGTAGCAGGAAATAACTGGCCACAGCGGCTGCTGTCAATCCTACAAAGATGCTGATGACACGTTTTCGTGTCTGTAAGATTTGGCTTAACGTGCCGCTGCAGAAGTCTCCAAATATCAGACCTGTGTAACAGAGAAGGACGGCCTTGCCTGCGCTGACTGTTCCTTGGACGCCCAACGCGCGCGCCATCTCGGGTGAAAGTGTTATTAAAATTCCTACAACATACCAGACAGGTAAGCCGATCAGAGTGCAGAAGGTAAGGCGTTGAAAGCGGCTTTTGTCTGTGAAAAGAGCAAAGAAGTTACCTCGAGAGATCCCTACTGAGGCGCGCTGCTCTTGAGCCTCCAAAGCTTTGAACATCCCTGACTCGTGCACGTGGATTCTTAAAAGCAGCAATAGAAATCCTAACACTCCACCCACAACATAAGCAGTTCTCCAATCAAAGTGCTCTGCAACGTAGTAGGCCAACACTGCTCCACTCACTCCCACCGAGGCTATGAGCATCGTTCCATAACCTCTTAGTTCTTTGCTTAACACTTCGCTCACCAAAGTGATTCCAGCACCCAACTCACCTGCTAGGCCTATGCCAGCGATAAAACGCAAAACGGCATAGGTGGTCACATCGTGCACAAAGGCATTAGCGAAGTTTGCCACCGAATAGAGTAGTATCGATCCGAATAGTATTTTAAGCCTCCCCTTGCGATCTCCCATGATTCCAAAAAGGATCCCCCCTATGAGCATGCCAGCCATCTGTAAGTTCAAGAGCCATAAGCCTTGTGTCGCAATTTCACTCTCAGAGAGGCCGATATCCCGCAAGCTGGGCACTCGCACAATGCTGAAAAGCAAGAGATCGTAAATGTCGACAAAATACCCCAGCGCTGCGACGATCACGCTCACATGGAGGACCGAACGTAGCCCCTTTAAAAAACTCATATCCACGAGAATCTGCAACAAATGCTATCTTCCATCAAGCTCCTAGCTCGAAACGTTTCTTTCCATCAGTGCTAATATTTGCTAAGTGCCTAGATTTCTTAATTATGTTAATCAAACGGGCGATCCTCTTTGCTGGCCAAGGCGCTCAAAAAGTAGGGATGGGAGCAGATCTGTATCATCGCATGCCTTCCATTCGCGCTCTTTATGAGCAGGCTGATCAAATTTTAGGATATTCGATTTCCAAAATCTCATTTGAAGGTCCAGAGGGACTACTCACTCAGACGGCGCACTGTCAACCTGCGTTATACCTACACGGTTACGCCTTACATTCGCTTCTCGTCCAAAGGCTGCCGTCCCTGATTATAACTGCCTATGCAGGACTATCACTGGGTGAATACACTGCGCATGCTGCGGCAGGCACTTTTTCTTTTTCTCAAGGGCTTCGGCTAGTTCGTAGTCGTGCTGAGTTTATGCAAAAGGCTTGCGAGGCAACTCACGGTGGGATGACTGCTCTCATTGGCGCAGATGAAGAGACCGCACGAAAAATCGCTGACCAAGCTGGTGTAGATGTTGCTAATTTCAATGCTCCAGGGCAAATCGTTCTTTCGGGTGAAAGCAACCGTATGCAATTACTCCCTTCCTTAGCACAGCAATATGGCATCAAGCGTGTCATTCCTCTCAACGTAGCAGGAGCTTATCACTCCCGTCTGATGCAATCAGCGCAAGATGCCTTGGCTCCATTTATTGATGAGGCACAAATCGAAGTGCCTAGAGTCCCCGTATGGGCTAACGTGCATGCACAACCTGTAAACACTCCCTCTGAAATTCGTCAGACTCTCAAACAACAAATCACAGGGTCGGTCAAATGGGAGCAAACCATTCGTAATCTCATTCAATCCGGTGTCCAGGAATTTATCGAGCTTGGGCCAGGCGGTGTGCTAGCTGGTTTTTGCAAGCGCATCAATCCTGAAGTCTCGTGCCGGAGCGTTGCAACGCTTGAAGAGCTTGAGAGATTGATCGAAACTATATCTCAATAATAACTTATCCTAACAGCCCCCCCCTTCATTCTTATGCATCCAAATCCCATAGCCATCGTCACTGGCGCTAGTCGAGGAATCGGCCGCGCCATTGCCTTAAATCTAGCCTCGCATGGCTATACCGTAGCTTGCGTTGGTCGGTCACTTGAGCAACTTAACGATACGGTCTCAACGATTAAAGAAAAGAGTGGAAACGCCCGCGCATTCTCTGTGGATGTGACCCAAGCGTCGGCAATCGAAGAAGCTGTTACTCAAATTGAAAACGAGTGGGGGCGTATTGACGTATTGGTCAATAACGCTGGCATCACGCGTGACACTCTCCTGATGCGCATGAAAACGGAAGACTGGGATGCCGTTATAAACACTAATCTCAAAGGAGCCTTCCTTTGGACTCAGGCGGTCATCCGCACTATGATGCGTGCACGATATGGAAAGATAATTAACATTTCCTCTGTCATCGGATTGATTGGTAATACCGGCCAAGCCAACTATGCTGCCTCAAAAGCAGGACTTATCGGCTTCACCAAATCCATTGCACGTGAGCTTGCCTCTCGCAACATCACATGCAACGCTGTCTGTCCAGGCTTCATCGAGACGGATATGACTAGTGTGTTGCCTGATGAGATCAAAAACAAAATACTCGAGCAGATTCCGCTCAGACGCTTTGGGAAACCGGAAGATGTCGCTCACCTTGTGGCCTTCCTTGCTAGCTCTCAAGCCGATTATATTACTGGACAATCCTTTGTAGTTGATGGCGGTATGGTGATGAGCTAATCACGCTATTCGTTGTCTGCTGAATATTACAGCTACAGCCCATGAGCCTTCAGCTCTTTATATAGGTATGAAAATAGGCATCACTTATGATTTCAACGGTCTTCGATCTGAACGGATCGGCGCCACCCATGGCATCACGCCAAAAGAATGGGAAGCCCTGAAGCCTCGACTTGTCGCAGCACACAGGGCCATACTCCAGCTTCGGCAGTCTCAACAAATTGGATTTTTAGATTTACCCTACGACTTAGCCCTTGCCGACCATATTTCTAAAATTGCAAAAAAGATTCGCAACAAGTTCGACACTTTCGTTGTTATCGGAATCGGGGGTTCAGCACTCGGTAATATCGCTCTACATACCGCACTTCGACATCCGTATCACAACGAAATCTCATGGAAGAAACGTGGCAAAGTCCCAACCATACACGTTCCCGACAATATCGATCCAGATCGCCTGGCAGGCCTTCTTGACACTCTCGACCTCAAGAAAACCTTCTTCAACGTCATCAGCAAATCGGGCGACACTGTTGAAATCATGTCTATTTTCATGTGGATAAAGGAACTCCTCTTCAAAAAACTCGGGCCTAAAAAAGCACGCCGCCATTTTCTGATCACAACAGATCCCCAGCA
This sequence comes from Candidatus Methylacidiphilales bacterium, assembly GCA_025056655.1. Taxonomy (NCBI): domain Bacteria; kingdom Pseudomonadati; phylum Verrucomicrobiota; class Methylacidiphilae; order Methylacidiphilales; species Methylacidiphilales bacterium. Next base: position 23,563 of record JANWVL010000141.1, on the reverse strand, counting down.
TGGCTCGCTTCGAGCGATCGCAGAAGTTGAAGGATTTGAAACGCTGCCTATTCCTTCCAACGTAGGAGGCCGCTTCTCAGTCCTTAGCGCAGTTGGTCTCCTCTCAGCTTCTGTTAGCGGCATTGACATCCACGATCTACTGTCTGGCGCTGCCGCAATGGAGCGTGCATGCATGACTGCCAAATCTCCCGAAAAAAATCCCGCACTCACTGCGGCGGGGTATCACTATCTCATGCACACAGCTAAAAACAAAAATATCCAAATCATGATGCCTTACGCTCACGCTCTGAAAGATATCGCAGATTGGTTCCGTCAACTTTGGGCAGAAAGTCTCGGCAAAGCCCATAACCGAAAAGGTCAAAAGATATATACTGGACAGACCCCTTGCAAATCCCTCGGCGTTACTGATCAACACTCTCAACTCCAGCTTTATATGGAAGGTCCCTACGACAAGGTAATAACGTTTCTCTCCACAGAAAAGTTTCATCACCGCATATACATTCCAGAGACTATGACTTACCAGACCTCCATCCAATACCTTGCCGGACACACGCTGAATGAGCTCCTAGAGGCAGAATACACCGCTACGCAACTCGCGCTTCAAAATGCTCAACGTCCTACCTGCGCAATAAAACTTTCAGAAATTTCACCTCGCACAGTCGGCGCGCTGCTTATGCTTCTGGAGTTACAAACCGCTTACGCGGGCGAGCTTTACGACATAAATGCCTTTGATCAGCCGGGTGTAGAAGCGGGAAAGCAGTATGCCTACGGCCTCATGGGGCGCGAAGGATATGAAGCTAAAGCTAAAGAAGTCACTCAAGCACCTAAACCCAAAAGCGAATTTTTAATCTCACTCTAGCGTCATCCAACCTACTTCAAGTTATGAAGATCTTTATAGACTCAGCCGACCTTGGTCAGATCCGCGAAGCCGTGGCCATGGGCATTATTGACGGCGTCACGACGAATCCATCTCTTGTCGCCCAAAGTGGAAAACCGTTTCGTCAGCTTATCGAAGAAATCGCTGCTCTGGTAGATGGTCCGATCAGCGCAGAAATAGTAAGCCTGACCGCCCCAGAAATGATCAAGGAAGGCGAGGCGATTGCGAGTTGGCACAAAAATATTGTTATCAAGGTGCCCCTGATTCCCGAAGGCTTAAAGGCCGTCCGTCATTTTACAGACAAGGGTATTCCCACCAACGTCACACTTTGCTTTTCAGCTAACCAAGCACTTTTAGCGGCAAAAGCTGGAGCGACCTACATCAGTCCATTTGTAGGACGGCTTGATGATATAGGCCACGACGGCATGGAGTTGATCAACGATATCCGCACTATTTACGACAACTATGGATTTACGACTGAAATCCTCACAGCCTCAGTTCGCTCTCCTCTACACTTTTATCGTGCCGCAAAAATTGGCAGTGATGTCATCACGGCACCGTGGTCAGTGCTTCAACAAATCTTCAAACATCCACTCACAGACATTGGGTTAAAGAAATTTCTGGACGATTGGACAAAGGCTCAAAAGTAATGTTTGCTACTCAATAAACCCACTCCGACCCGCCAGCTCTTGACGCAGAGCGACTAAAATCTACCCTACCTAAATGAAAATTGACCCTCGCTTTTTGAAAGAGGAAGGAGTCGAAGTCTACACTGGAAATGAACTTCTTGTAAAAGGACTCCTAGAGTCAGAGGGAGGCACTCATCTCTGGACAGGATATCCAGGTTCGCCCGTAGCAGGTTTCTTCGATACAGTCGAGAACATTGCAGAGCTTCTCAAGGCACACGGGATACATGCGACGATCGCAAACAACGAAGCCCTCTCAGCAGCGATGCTCAACGGCTCGCAAATGGCGGCTTTGCGTGCGGTTGCCGTCATGAAATCCGTAGGTTTGCATGTAGCGTCTGATGCACTTGCATTAGGAAATCTTGCAGGCTCTCATCCTGAAGGCGGAGCGATTGTTGTTGTTGGAGACGACCCATGGAGCGATTCCACACAAGTCCCTGCTGATTCACGTTACTTATTCAAACATCTTCACATGCCTGTCCTTGAGCCCTCGACCAATCAAGAAATTAAAGATTGGGTTGATCTAGCTTTCAAAATGGCCCGCGGTGCTGAGCTCTACATCGGCTATCTCATCACCACCAACCAAGCCGACGGAGGCGGATCAGTCCTCACTCGTCGGAATCATTTTTCAAAAATCAACACACAACAGCCTATATGTCTCGATACACGGCGAGTAGATTTTGAAAAGATGGTTCTTCTTCCGCCGCGCACTTGGAGGAGGGAACAATCCCTTCCCGAACGCTATCAACGCCTCTGGGAAATTAGCGAGTCGCTCAACATCAATAAAATTACCCTACCGGCGCAGTCACCTTCCAAACGCTACCGCTTCGGTTTTATTAGCGCCGGCCTCGCTGCATCATATCTTAATCACGCTTTGCACGAACTCGCCCTCGATGATCAATTCCCAGTATTGAAACTTGGTTTGACCTACCCCATCTCTCCCCACCTGATCGAAGACTTCGCTTCCCGTTGTGAATCGTTAATCATCGTGGAGGAACGCCGTGGCTTCATCGAGGAACAGATCGCTACTATCCTCTCACAAGCTCGAATTTCGATTCCTCTCTATGGGAAGAGATTCCCAGCCCCATTTGAAGCGTTTCCTGAATCGCGCGGTTTAAATCCTTCCATCGTTATAGAAAGACTTATTCCGCTCCTCAAGCCGGCTTTACCGCCAGAAAAACATGATCGCCTAGACAGCGAGCTTGCTCTCATTCAGGAGACGTCTCGATTCGATGTTCGGCTCGCTGCGCGCACCCCCACTTTTTGCGCAGGCTGTCCTCATCGCGATACCGCTTCAGTGCTTGTCGAAGTGAAAAAGGACTTTCGCGATGAAAATTACATGCGCACGAAGCATCGAAGAGAACCAATTGATCTCGTCTTCCATGGTGATACGGGCTGTTACACCATGCTCATGTTTGAGCCTACCAAAGACCTCATGCATAACTACTCCGGTATGGGTCTGGGCGGTGGCACAGGTGCAGGAATCGATCCCTTCATCACAAATAAACAAGTCGTCTTCATGGGCGACTCCACATTTTTCCATTCAGGCCAAGTTGCTATTTCCAACTCAATTAAAAATCGACAAGACATCACCTACATCATCCTCGACAACAAAACGACCGCGATGACCGGTCACCAGACCACTCCTGAGCTCGATTACGATCTACTAGGCAACCACACCCCTGTTCAACACATAGAGAAAATCGTTCAAGCTATGATCGAAACCCCCGGAGTCGAGGTGATTCGTACAAATCCAGCATTTCGTGAGCAATATCGGCAACTCCTCGAAGACACGATTCTCAAGCCCGGCGTCAAAGTGATCATTGCAGACAAGGAATGTGGCATAACGTTTCATCGTCGTCGAAGCCGTGAAGAGCGTCTTGAAATCAAAAAAAACGGTTTCCTCCGACGCAAGACGGTTATCAACATCACACCCGAAGTCTGCGAATACTGTCTGGAATGCACTAAAGCTACGGGGTGTCCCGGTCTCACTTTTCTAGAAACCCCTTACGGCAGAAAGATTCAGACCGACCTCTCTTGGTGCGTAGCGGATACCGCTTGCACAAAGATTCATGCTTGCCCTTCGTTTGAAGAAGTGACGATCGTGCGACAGGCAAAGCCTCGCAATCGGATTCCCGAAATTGATCCGACCTCTTTCCCCAAACCGACCATCAAAAAAATCACCGACTCTTGGAGCGTCTATATTGCCGGTGTAGGCGGCATGGGCATCGCTAGTGCCACAGCTGTCCTGGTGCGCGCTGGCCATCGGGAAGGATACAACGTGCTCTTTAGCGATAAAAATGGCTTAGCGATACGCAACGGCGGCGTTTACTCCCAAATTACTTTTCGTCAACAACACATCGACCACACTTCACTCATCATCCCCTATGGAAAAGCGGACCTGATTCTTGGCTTGGATGCACTTGAAGCTGCTCGTGGACTTGATCCGTCGGTTAACCAGCGCGTCGGCTCTCCTTCTCGCACTGTTGCGATCATTAACACTGCTAAGACTCCCACTATATTATCCTTACTTGGAAAAGATGATTTTTGTGTTCAGGCACTAGAAGCGACCATACGCCGCTACACCCGCGCCGATGAGTATTTCAGCGCAGATATCTCTGACTACTCAGAACGTCTCTTCGGCACCAAACTCTACGCTAATATCATTATGCTCGGCGTCGCATACCAGCGTGGGCAACTTCCATTGACGCTGGCCTCCATCGAGTGGGCGATCCGAGAAACTATGGGCGGAGCCGCAAGCGAAAACTACACCGCCTTCAACCTCGGACGATACCTTGTAATTGAATCGCAAAATTCGCGTCCAAAACTTTCGCACACATATCAAGAGGTCATCCATGAAAACGCCGAGCTTCTCAAAAAACGTTATCCTTCAAAAAGGGGTAACGCCATCGCCCAGGGCTATTGGAAACTCATGGCCCATGCTGATGCCGTCCTCGAACTCAACGACGAAGAAAAAAAGCTCTTAGCTCAACGAATCTACGACCTTATCCGATACGAATCTATCCCCTATGCAGAAGATTATTTGAATCGTCTTACGCGGATTCACCGCCGCGATAAAAAAGAATTCGGCTATGCTGCTACACGGGCGGCACTATGGAATCTGCACCGTGTTATGGCTATCAAAGATGAAATCTATGTCGCAGAACTACTAACCTCCGAGGAAAAATACGCGCGCGATCGAGAGCGCTACAATATCGATCCCGCACTGGGCGATAAAGTAATCTATCGCCATCTCAACCGCCCCGAATTCGCTTTTGGTTCATTCAAAATTCGATTCCACATTCGGACGCAGCCTTGGATGTTAAGACTTATGCGCGAAGCTAAATTTCTCAGAAAGCTTTTGCCTGAGTGGCATGCAAAAGAAAAAGCTTTTCGCGATTGGTATTTTCAGATTGCAGAAAGCTTCAATGCACAGAATCTAGAAAAAGAACAATACGCACTCTGGCTTGAAATATTGCGGCTTCCAGAGCAAGCGACGGGGTATCGTGAAGTTCGCTACCCCAAAATGGAGGCCTGTAAAAAACAGGCTGCTGAACTACTGCAGCGCATCGCTTCTAGAGATAAACAGGTTTCCATAGAGAAAAGCTCTCTTACACTTGTTGCCTAGTAGCATTGAGCCATTTCCACGATCTATCTCAGACGTTAGCCCAGATCGTCATTCCAGACGTTTGGCAACAGCAAGCCATTCAATATTTGCTAGATGGCAGAAATGTGATTCTCTCAGCACCTACTGGTGCGGGGAAAACGTTAGTCTTTGAAAAGGTCGTCGAAGCCCACAAATTCAGAAAACGCGCCATCTACACCGTGCCGACACGGGCTCTTGCTAACGATAAGTTTTTAGAATGGAAAACCAAAGGCTGGCCAGTTGGGATTATGACGGGAGACATCAGTCTCAATACGAATGCACCTGTGATTGTGGCGACCTTGGAAGCTGTCATGGGCTTGATCACAGGAGAACTCCAAGCCGATCTTCTCGTCATCGATGAATATCAATGGATCAGTGATCCTTATCGCGGCCACCACTACGAGGCCGTTGTCATAGAGCTCCCCATCACAACACAACTTCTCCTCATGAGTGGATCTGTTGGAAATCTCACCGAAATCGCCAACTGGCTTAAAAAAATCGGTAGAGAGTCAGTAATCGTGCGACATACGAACCGTCCTGTTCCGCTTGAAGAAATCGATGGAGAGGCGCTCGCTGCATCTGTTCCGAAAGAAATTCAAGGATTTTGGACACGAGTCGTCGCAGGTGCACTTCGCGAAGATCTCGGCCCAGTTCTCATTTTTGTGCCCCATCGCAAGGAAGCTGAAAAACTTGCGCAACAATTAGCCACACGTCTGCCGCCAGCAGTGCCTTTGGAATTAACACAGGAACAAGATGCGCTTCTGTCGGAGCAGCTTCGTTTCTGGATCAAAGCGCGAATCGGGTGTCACCACAGTGGGTTGAGCTACGCTCAGCGAGCTGGAGTGATCGAGCCTCTGGCGAAAGCGGGACAACTCCGAGCCGTCGTGGCTACACTAGGTCTAAGCTCTGGGATAAACTTCTCACTGCGGTCAGTCCTTATCACCAATACATTCTACAAAGTAGATGGCATAGACCGTGAAATTCCGCCTCACGGCTTGCTCCAAATGATGGGGAGAGCTGGGCGACGCGGATTAGATGAGCGAGGCTACGTGCTAGCCACGCGCTATTCGGCTAAAATGAGTCAAGCGCGTGAGCAATCCTTGCGGCGTTCTCCCCTGCTTCCTTGGCATCTATTCCTTCAGAAGGCTTTTCCTCATGAACGGCTAGATATCAATAAATTGTATCAGCAAGCTGCCTCTTTATTCAACACCACTCCACCGAGGTTGGGACTTGAGAATTTAGCGAATCGAAGTCGTGATGCGTTTCCGTGTGGACAGTTCACAGATACAGGACGTGCGCGACTCGTTCGCCGGAGATATCGGCGTTTCTCCGGCTGTAAGCACTGTTATTTACGTGAAGAATGCGAGGCGACATCGAATGAACCTACAATGGTCTGGCAATGGCAGCGGATTGGATTGATTGATTATGATCTACGATTGACGTTTCGCGGACGAATCGCGCGTTGTTTTGTCGGCCCTGAAGGTTTGGCTATCGCTGCAGCAATCGAAGAAGAGGAGTATCCTATCGATCATCTGGTCATTGATCTAGGTAACCTGTTTGCTGCCGATCGTTTTTGCGAAAGTCAACCTCGATGGACTGGCCGTTTAGCTACCGTCTGCCAATCTAAATACGGTCGTATAACAATTGAAGGCTACCTCATGCTGGGAGTGCCATGGCAATACGGTGTTGGGGCTGCCGAATACATTGAAGAAATGCTCACAGGTCGAAAAATGACCCCCACTTTCAAACAAGAAAATCTTGGTCGGGGCGATGTGGATCGGCTTATTACTGAATGGCACAGCCTTCTGAGGCAAATTCGCCATGCGCCAACTTTTGAAAACAAGCGTTGGCAAGCCCTAAAACAATGGGTGAATCAATATCTTGATTCGCACGAAATTAGAACGATTCCATCCCTTCCTCCATTAACCTCATCACAAAAGCGAATTGTCAGTCACGTATGGCGGTCGGTAAGAATGTAATTATGGACTTAGACGTCATCATTATTGGCGGGGGCAGCGCGGGATACGCCGCGGCTCGCACTGCTGTGTCAGAATTCACAAAACGTGGGGTCAACCCTAAAGGCCGTGTTGCTTTAATAGAAGGAGCTTCGCAACTGGGCGGATTATGCATTTTGCGAGGCTGTATGCCCACTAAAGCACTCCTTGAAAGCAGTCATCGCTACCGGGCCATTCGTGAAGCGGAGAAATTTGGACTGCTAAATCCTTCAGCATCACCAAATGCCGATAGAATCTGGAAAAGAAAAGATGACCTTATACGTGGCTTTGCGGAGCATCGTATCCATCAACTTACACAAGGAGTATTTACCTTCATCCGAGGAAAAGCTTCATTCATTAATTCACATCAACTTCAAGTCGAGAGCACGGATGGCATAAGCCGATTACAAGCTAAGGCGTTTGTTATTGCGACTGGTTCAGAAATTCATTGGCCTTCGATTCCAGGATTACGTGAGGCAGATCCTCTCACGAGTGATGCAGCGTTGGAACGCTCTCACATTCCGCAATCTCTAATCGTCCTCGGAGGAGGAGCCGTGGCGCTTGAATTTGCCCAATTTTATCATGAGCTGGGGACTGAAGTGACCTTGCTTCAACGGAGCGATCAAATTGCTCGTGACTTTGATGTGGACATAGCAGCGGAGTTAGAAGCAGCTCTACAGGCTGATGGAATCAAGGTATGCAAGGGAGTAGAGCTTATCTCGATCGAAAATACTCCTAATGGTAAGAGGGTGACCTTTGAACACCAGAACGCGCGACGAGAATTAATCGCGGAGGAAATTTTTCATGGTCTGGGACGGCAACCTGCAATAAGTGGACTCAACCTAGAAGCCGCATCTATCGAGATGAAAGGCGGTCGAGTGCTCGTCAATGCGCATCAACAAACAAACCAGAGCCACATATTTGCCGCAGGCGATGTAACAGGGGAAGAGAGGGTTGTCCATGTCGCAGTTCGTGCTGGTGAAATTGCTGGGTCAAATGCTGTAGCTGTTGCGCTTGGAGAAAGTGAGAGAGCTAGCATGCCGTGGAAATCTTTGAGTATGGCTGTTATTTTCACTTCACCCGAGCTTGCGCGAGTGGGATTTAGAGAACGAGACCTTATACAAAATAGAGTGCCTTACCTTAAAGCCACTTATCCCTTTAATGATCATGGAAAGTCAATCATTCATGGGGCAGAATACGGGATTGTGAAAATACTCGCAGAGAAAGGCACTGGACGTATCTTGGGCGCGTCAGCTGTGGGGCCTATGGCGTCGGACTTGATTCATGAAATTGTGCCGTGCATTTATTTCGGCGCAACAGCAAAAGATCTCGCTGCCATGCCCCATTATCATCCGACGCTAGCCGAAATCTGGACTTATCCAGCAGAGGAAATCGCTGCTCAATGCCCATAAAACTGAACTCTCTCGAATGCCCAGAGGAGCTAGAACTGGAGCGTGTCTTACGTCTTCCGCGGGCACAAATTCGAGCTCTCAAGAAAATGGGCTTTGAGACACCTCGTGATCTTTTGTTGCATCTTCCCGTTCGATACGAGGATCGCACACAATGGAAATCTTTGTCCGAAGCAGAGGAAGGAGAGGCGTTGACTTATCGAGGCCGGATTAGCTCGGCACGCCTGATGAGATGGAAAGGGGGACGAGAAGTTTTTGAAATATGGATTGCTCAAAAAGCCGTTTTGGATCGCAAAAATGTGCTTCGATGCATGTGGTTTCACATGCCATACCTGGCAAAGATTCTAACGCAGGGGAAGGAAGTTATCGTCTATGGACGTTTAAAGATGGGAAAACAGAGTTGGGTGATGATCCATCCAGATTATGAAGTCCTTTCTGCAGGAGACGAGGAGCATATTCACATAGATCGCTGGACACCGATTTATAGATTGACTGAGGGTATCGGCCAGCGAGGCATGCGCCGCGCTATATGGGATCTGATACAACTCATGCGTTCAGATTCACCATCCGCGAGGATTAGTGTGGATGAAATATACCCGCCACCTACGGACATGCTCAGTCTTAGTGAGGCCTTGTCGCGCGTGCATTTCCCACGAAGCCTAGAGGAAGCCCGTGAGGCGCGTCGGCGATTGGTTTACGACGAGTTTTTCTATTTGCAGTGTCTAGTTGCCAAACGTAAGGCTGCTCGGTTGGCGATTCCGCGTCATCGTCCGCCTGTGAAAAAAAGATTTCTCGACTTGTTTTTGAAAAATTTAGGTTTTCCACTGACTCGAGCACAGTCTCGAGCGATACAGGAAATTCAAGAGGGACTTTCGCGTCCTTCCCCAATGCATCGGCTGCTTCAGGGGGATGTCGGTGCGGGGAAAACAATAGTCGCTACAGCTGCGATGATTCTCGCAGTAGAACGTGGAGAAAATGCAGCGTTGATGGCTCCGACGGAAATTTTGGCTGAGCAACATTACTACAATCTACGTGGCTGGCTTGAGCCACTTGGAATCTCGGTCGGATTGCTCACTGGATCAAAAAAGATTTATCATCAATCACCGCTAGACACGGATGACCTTCTTAAAAATTTATACGGGGAGCACGGTCATATAGTCGTGGGCACACATGCGCTGCTCTATGAGAGCTACGATGCTTCAAATCTCGGAATGATTGTGATCGATGAGCAGCATAAATTCGGGGTTATGCAGCGACTAGCTTTGATTAATAAGGGTTCACAGGCGGATGTGCTTGTCATGTCTGCTACTCCTATTCCTCGCACATTAGCGATGACCGTATATGGTGATTTGGAAGTTTCGATTTTAGACGAATTACCTCCAGGCAGGGGAAAAGTGATCACCGCGGTCCGTTGTGAAGAGGATTTGCCAAAGGTATGGAGCTTTATGAAGAAAGAGCTTGAGAAGGGGCACCAGGCTTACGTCGTATATCCTCTAGTGGAGGAATCCGAAAAGCTCGAGGCAAAGGCAGTCCAATCTCAAGTGGAGGAATTAAGACGAATCCTTTCACCGTATAAGGTTGATCTCATGCATGGGAGATTGTCTGCGGAGGAGAAACAACAAGTCATGCAATCCTTTCGGGAAGGACGCACGCATGTGTTGGTTTCCACGACAGTAATCGAAGTCGGGGTAGACGTTCCGCAAGCTACCATGATGGTAATCGAAAATGCTGAACGTTTTGGGCTCGCTCAACTTCACCAGTTACGTGGGCGTGTTGGCCGTGGAAAAAATCAAAAGTCTTATTGTGTGCTGATCGGCGATCCCGCTCAGGTAGAGGGATGGCGGCGCTTGAAGATACTTGAGGAAACTCATGATGGCTTTCGTGTAGCAGAGGAAGACTTGAAGATCCGTGGTCCTGGGAATGTGCTAGGCACGGAGCAGAGTGGTCTTCCACCACTGGCGATAGGAGATCCTCTCCATGATCTTCATCTGCTTGAGCGGGCGCGTGAACAAGCTGAGTCGGTAATTCATGAGGATCCTGAGCTCGGTCGTTATCCAAAGCTGAAAGCTTACTTGACTAAACTGGAAGGGAGCATACCTCTTCTCAAGGCGATTGCTTGATAAGGGTTTCGTCTTTTCCCTGAGATTTCTTCTCGTCAAAACTTCTTTCGCATTCTTAAGATCATTTTATGTCATGGCGCCTTCCTCAGTCGAATGCGGCTTTATTGATCGTTGATGTTCAAGAAAAACTTTTGGCCGTGATGCCGGAGCCACAGCGGCTTGAGAACCGAATTGTAGCAGCAGCTCATATTGCGCGCTTACTTCAGATACCGATTTTCATTACTGAACAAGTCCCTCAGAAGTTGGGTCCGACAGTTGCTTCGATCAAAGAAGCTGCGGGTGACGCTGCGCAGTTATTTCATAAGACGACCTTTTCTGCTTTTTCGGTGCTTCCCGCGAAGCTTCCCAAATACGTGATTGTGTGCGGTCTTGAGACCCATGTGTGCGTGCGGCAGACGATTTATGATCTGCGTGGTCGAGAGCATATTCCTTATCTTCTGGCCGATGCAGTGGCGTCACGACATCTTATTGATCATGAGGTAGCCTTGCGCGAATTGGCGACGGATCAGATTTTAATCACCACACTTGAGGCTCTGAGCTATGAGCTGTTGGGGAGTGCTGAACATTCAGCTTTCAAAGCTATCCAAGATCATATTAAAAGATTAATTTAAACACTTCTTTAGCCACCGACTATGGAAACTGCTCAAGGCGCTTTGAGTCCGCATATTCCGCAGTTCTCTATTTTTTTAGCCAACAAGCCAGGGCGTCTTCTTGAATTAACTAATTTGCTATCATCGCATCACATTTTGATAGTGGCGCTGACTATATTGGATACTGCTGATTCGGCGATTGTGCGGATAATTGTAAGTGATCCCGAGACGACCCGCGCGATTTTACAGGAACACACACTGCCTTATACGGAGACGCCATTAGTTGCGGTCGAGCTTCCCCATGGGGCGGAGAGCCTTCGAGACGTCTTGCGAGCGCTCTGGCAGGCTGAGTGCAATATCTATTTCACTTATGCTTTTTTGATCACGCCTGATGATAAACCGATCCTCGCGCTACATGTAGAGGATCAGGAGATTGCATGCGATGTGTTGCGGCGCCATCAATTTAGGATTTTGTCGCAAGACGACATCTCGCGCTGAGGTATGCGGTCGTTGATTTTAAGGTGTGTTGGTTTTAAGTTGAGGATATGAGGCTATTTCTTTATCTTCTGCTTCTTATTTTTTGGGCAGGAGGAACTTCTGGAGCAATGGGATGGTTTTCGTTTGGGGGCCAGAAGAAAAAAGCACCTGAGGATGAGAGAATTGAAGCCATTCAAGAGAAACAATCAGGTATTCGAAAGCGTGATGAATACAGAGCTCGAATTCTCTCCCCTTCCGATTTAGCTCGAAGCAAAGATAGTCGCCCGTGGTGGCAGCGATCATGGAAAAAAACTGAAGTAGAGGGAGGTTTCTCGAAGTCCTTTTTGCAAAGCTCAAGGCGAGCACGTGGCTTCGATTCTGAGGCTGTATTTCGAACACGGAATCATCATTGGAATGATAGTTTTTATGAGGATGTGCGTTGGAAAGCTCGTTTCCGTGATGAAAAAAGCGAGCATCCTTGGTCTGAGCGGCAGTTGACATCTGAAAGTGACCGCAAAGCTAGAGGCTTTGACCGATCGCTGCCGCTCAAAGCCTATCAAGGTAAAGAGCTCGCCTTAATTCAACGGGACTTGGAGAGGATTAACGATGCATTTTCGATGACGGGAGAATTTCCTGATCGACCGCTCACTCTAGGAGAAGTCAGAGATTTATTGAATCGAGGAAGAATTCGTGAGGAGACTCAGCAAAGGGCTGAAGAAGAGGTGCGACGTGCTCAGCCTGTGCGTTAGACGTGTGCGATAAACATCGCTAAGCTAGGCTTGCTCCGCGGAGACAGTAAGGATAGGCTGATCATTTACAACATAACGAACTAAGCAGTAACTTTGTGAATAGAGCTATCACGATTCACTCTACGGGGATGTATGTGCCCAAGCGGGTTCTCACTAATCATGATTTAGAGCAGATGGTGGAGACGACGGATGCTTGGATCAGGGAGCGAACGGGTATAAGGGAACGCAGAATCGCGGCTCCGGATGAGACGGCGTCGATGATGGGTGCTGCGGCCGCTCGTCAAGCCTTGGAAAATGGGGGCCTACGAGCAGAGGAGATCGATGCGATTATATGTGCGACATGCACTGCGGATACGGTGTTTCCTTCTACGGCCTGTCATATTCAACGGCTGGTTGGTGCTCATCGAGCTTTTGCGTTTGATATTCAAGCTGCTTGCTCTGGTTTTTTGTATGGGATGGAGGTGGCTCGTGGGTTGATTGAGAGTGGAACGGCAAGGAATGTCTTGCTAGTGGGAGCGGAGAAACTTTCTGGGATTGTGAATTGGAAAGATCGAAATACGTGTGTGCTTTTTGGAGACGGGGCTGGAGCAGCTGTTTTGAAGGAGGGGGAGGGAAGAGGGATAGCGGCTTCGATACTTGGAGCAGATGGGACGCAGAATGAAATTTTGTATCTTAATGGGGCTGTTGTGGCTTCTCCGTTTGGGCCTACTGTAGAGAATGTCCCGACGCCTTGCATAGTGATGGAAGGGCGCGAGGTCTATAAGAAAGCAGTGACAGCGATGAATGAATCCGCTGTGGCATGCCTTGAAAAGGCAGGCGTCAAGGCTGAAGATCTCGCGTGCGTCATTCCTCATCAGGCGAATTTGCGAATTATTGAGTCGGTTGCGCAACGTCTTAAAATCGGGATGGAGCGCGTGTATGTGAATCTAGATCGGTATGGCAATACGTCTGCGGCTTGTATTCCGATCGCGATTCATGAGGCGTCGGCTGAGGGAAGGATTAAGCGAGGTGACTGGGTGTTGCTGGTGGCGTTTGGTGGGGGGCTGACGTGGAGCAGTGTGCTGGTGCAATATTAGCGGTAGAGCCTAGTAGGAAGTCGCGGTAAGTTGTCGGCTGAAATCCAAGCTGGAGAGCCTGACGGATAATGCGGGTGATTTGTTTCTTCAATTGTGGAAACTGGAAATCTTGGGGATGAAGCGCCACACGTAGGATGGGGTGATTGAGGGTGTGTCTGAGGAGAAGGGAGTTCCAAGCTTGGGATGAACTGCGTCGCCAGAGTGATCGGGCGCTCCAGCAGTGGGAATGAGCGAGGATCGGGGAATTGGGGTCATTGAGGCGAATAATTTTGCGTAGGGTTGTGGTGTAAAGAAAACCTAGTCGTTTTAGAATGGGGATACATCGTGGGTGGAGAAGCCAGCCTGGCGCGATGAAACCGTGGGTGGAGAGGCCGATTTTTTGGAGGAGCATCAGACCTTGGTTAAGGCGTTTTTCGGCGAGGGTTTCGTTGAGGTCGCAGAACTCTGCTTCGTTTTGGGTGTAGAGGTGTGTCCAGAAGAAGTTGCGCAGATTGGGGGGTAAGCCGCGACGATCGTGATAGTAGCCGTGGAGGACGATTTCATCTGTGGCTTGTCGAGCTTGGAGGTATTGGATGCATTGTGGGTGGTGATCACAGGGGGTGCGGTGATGGTAGTGTGGGATGACGAGTAGAGAGCAGGTTTTGATGCCGATTTCTTGAAGGAGTTGCCGTTGCTCTTGGATTTTTGGGAGAGAGTGGGGGTGAACGTCGTGAAGGGAAATGATGAGTGAACGTTTCATGATGATGGTTTAGATTTTTCATGGGGTCGGGCAAGGTTGTGGCCGTAGAGGGTGGAGTGGAGGGTGAGGTCTTTGATGACGGTGTAGAGATAGACGGGCTGGGGGTGGAGGTAGCGGTATTTGGTGATTTCGCGTTTGTCTATGACGTGGAAGCCGTAACGCTCGAACATTCTTGGGGTGCGACGGTGGTCGAATGTGACGATTTGGCCGTATACGGATTTTTCTCCGTTTTGCTTGAGGTAGTGGAGGAAAGCATCAATGAGGGCTCGTGTATTTGCGACGTTGCGAGCTTCTGGTAGGAGGTTGATGTGGAAGTGTGGCGTGGCCGGAGGTGTGTAGGGGGTTTCTTTTCGGCCTTTGAAGAGGAGCCAACGGAGGTAGCGGCGTGTGGCGCTGTTGTAGGTGAAGAGGCGTGATAAAATTTTGATGAGATAGATGGGAAGGTGTATGAGATTGTGGATGCGCTGTCTGAAGGGGTGGCGGCAGCCAATTAGATAGCCTTTTACGATGCCATCGACTTCACAGACAAGTGCGCTTTCGGGTTCCCAATCGGTGTAGTAGGCGGTGAGGAAATCTGCGAAGAGTTCGCGATCTTGGAAGACTGGATCGATGGGGTTTCCGAGAAAGCCTGTGTCGGCACATAGTTTGCGGATGTGGGGACGGTCCTCGGGGCGATAGAAGCGGATGTGTAGAGAAGAGGGGCGGGTTGAGGGCATTGTGCTAGAGCTGAGATGAGAGGAAATTTATCAGGTAGCCGACAAGGATGATTGCGAGTGTGACGATAGCGAAAAAGCGTAAGATGAGTCTTAACGTCATGACGCGTCTGAGCATGATTGCCTCGGGAAGGCTTAATGCTGAGATGGCCATCATGAAGGCAAGGGCTGTGCCGAGGGGGACGCCTTTTTGAAATAGCACTGTGGCGACTGGAACTATTGCGGCGCAGCTACCGTAGAGAGGGATGCCAAGAAGCGTGGCGAGGGGGACGTCGAATGGGCGCGCAATTCCTATCCAATTTTGAAGAGTCTCTTCTGGGATATAATTGTGGATGAGAGCGCCTATGCCGACTCCGATGAGGATCCATAGCCATAATTTGTGGAGTATGTTTATGACATCATTCATGGCACGATGGAGGCGCTGAGAGAGGTGGGTGTAGTGTGATGGGGTGTCTGTTGGGGAGCACGAGGTATAGAGAGAGGGGTCGAGTTCGTTTTCTAAACAGGCGCGATGGAGAATGATGCCGCTGCTGATGCCGATGAGAAGGCCAGCTAGGACGTATGTGACGGTGATCCAGAGGCCGAAGTTGGCGATCATGAGCACGACGAGGTATTCGTTGATGATCGGTGATGTGACGAGGAAGGTGAATGCGATGCCGAGTGGGACGTGTGCTTGTAGAAAGCCGATGAATATGGGGATCGAGGAGCAGGAGCAAAATGGCGTGATGGCTCCGAAGAGGGCGGCTGCAAGGTAGCCTAAAACGGAGTGTTGTGAGAGAAATCGACGAAGGTTGTCTTGAGGGAGATAGGTGCGTAGCCAGCCGATGATGAAGATCATGAGGCTTAGGAGTCCTAGGATTTTGAGGCTTTGGTGTATGAAAAATTCAGCGGCGTGGTTGAGTTGGCTTTGTGAGAGAAGGTTGTGGAGGTGGGAAGTTATTTGTCCGATGGGGGAGGAGGCGGGCATGATGTGGGAGAGCTAGAAGGCTGTGGGTTTGATGTTGTGGTAGATGTTGTGGTTGTGTGGGAGTGGGGCGGCGTATCGGGAGGAAGATTGCATGTGCCTCCGCAGCAGCATGGGGAATTTTTGGCCTTGGCGAGGAGTTTAGCGTCGAGCCATTCGAGAAAGCGATTGAAGATAGATTGGATCATAAAAGGAGAGGGGATGTAGTGACGTTAGACGTTGAAGCGGAATTCGATGACGTCGCCATCTTGCACTATGTAATCTTTGCCTTCAATGCGTAGTTTACCTGCTTCTCTGGCTTTAGCGAAGGATCCGCAGGAGATGAGGTCGTCGTAGTGGACGGTTTCTGCTGCGATGAATCCGCGCTCGAAATCGGAGTGGATGACTCCGGCGGCGCGGGGTGCTTTGTCGCCTGCGTGGATGGTCCAGGCGCGGGTTTCTTTTTCTCCTGTTGTGAAGTAGGTGCGGAGGCCGAGGAGGGTGTAGATGGAGCGGATGAGGTTGCCGCATCCGGATTCTGGGACGCCAAGGGCAGCGAGGTAGTCGCGTTGTTCTTCTTCGGGGAGGTCGATGAGGTCGCTTTCGATTTGGGCTGAGATGACGACGGTGGAGGCTTGGTGGGAGTGGCGGACGTGGTTTTTTACGGCTTGGACGTGAGGGTTGTGGTCGGCTTGAGCGAGGTCGGATTCTGCGACGTTGCAGGCGAAGAGTGTGGGTTTAGCGGTGAGGAGGAAGAGGTTTTTGATGATGTTTTTTTCTTCATGGGATAGGGGGAGGGTGATGGCGGGGAGGCCTTGGTTGAGGTGTGCGAGGAGTTTTTCGAGGAGGGGTTGCTCGGCTTTAGCCTCGGGGTCGCCGGAGCGGTATTTTTTTTGGTTTCGCTCGATGCGTTTTTGGACACTGGCGAGATCGGCTAGGATGAGCTCTGTGGTGATGGTTTCGATGTCGCGGATGGGGTCTATGTTGCCGGAGACGTGATGGATGTTGTCGTCGGTGAAGCATCGGACGACGTGGACGATGGCGTCGACTTCTCGGATGTGGGAGAGGAATTGGTTGCCGAGGCCTTCGCCTTGGCTTGCGCCGCGGACTAGGCCGGCGATGTCTACGATTTCGATGATGGCGGGTGTGGTTTTGGCGGAGCGGCTGAGGGCGGAGAGTTTTTGGAGGCGTGGGTCTGGGACGGTGACGATGCCGGTGTTGGGGTCTATGGTGCAAAAGGGGTAGTTGGCTGCTTGGGCTTTGCGTGAGCGGGTGAGGGCGTTGAAGAGGGTGCTTTTGCCGACGTTGGGGAGGCCGACGATGCCTGCGCGTAGCATAGGGGGAATGTGTTTATGGGAGGTGAGGGGAAATAGCAAGTGATTGTGTGGCGGTGAGGGAAGGGTGTGTGGGGTGTGTGTTTTTCTTTGGAAGGAGGTGGGGATGTGTTTTAATTGTGTGTGAGGTTGGATCGGAGCTAGGTGTATGAAGTTGGAGATTACGCATACGACGGAGTATGAATACTCGGCGCCGGCGATAGAGTCGGTGAGTGAGTTGAGGGTGTGTCCGCGAAATACTGCGCGGCAGCGGTTGTTAGCGCATCATACGGAGGTGCAGCCGCAGATGCCGCTTGAGGTGTATGAGGATTGCTACGGGAATCGGGTGCAGACACTTTCGGTGCCGGTGAAGCATACGCGGTTGTGTGTGACGGCGCGGAGTGTGGTGGAGACGGAGGGGGCCTCGATGTATCTTGAGGCGTCGGATATGAGTGTGAGTGAGGCGGTGCATTATTTTATTAGTAGGGAGTGGGAGTTGTATGATTTTTTGATGGAGAGCAGGTTGTGTCGTTTTTCTGCGGAGGTGGATGAGATTGCGGCGAGGATGTTTCCTTCGATGGGGAGTTTTGGTGAGGCGGTGTTGGGGCTGAATGAATGGATTTATCGGGAGTTCGAGTATCGGCCGGGGGTGACGACTGTGAGCACGCCGGTGGAGGAGGTGTTGAGGATGCGGCGTGGGGTGTGCCAGGATTTTGCGCATGTGATGATTAGTATTTTGAGGGCTACGGGGATACCCGCGCGTTATGTGAGTGGGTATATTGAGAGTGGCCATGGGTCTGGGGATGGAGGTCGCGGTGGGAGGGCTATTTTGCGGGGAGCAGAGGCGAGTCATGCTTGGGTGGAAGTGTTTACGCCGTTGGGAGAGTGGGTGGGGCTGGATCCGACGAATAATTGCAAGGAGGGTGAGCAGCATGTGCAGGTAGCTGTAGGGAGAGATTACGAGGATGTGCCGCCGTTGAGGGGAGTGTTTAAGGGGTCGGAGAAGCAGCAGTTGAGTGTGTTGGTGACGGTTTCGCGTGTGAGGAGTGAGGAGAGTGTGGACTAGGTATTTGGTTTATGGTTTTTGTAATTAGGCATAGGACGTGCTACCGGTATAGTGAGAAGGTGCGATTTGGGGTGCATCGGCTGATGTTGCGACCGAGGGAGGAGGTGGGGGTGCGGGTGTTGGATTTTGATTTGATTCTCGATCCGAATGGTGAAGTGCGGTGGGGAACTGATGTGTTTGGGAATTGGATTGGTTGGGTGGAATATGGGGTCGAAGGGGAGAAATTGGAATTTATTAGTGTTTCTAGGGTGCGAGTGGATGAAGTGGGGGCGAGACAGCGGAGGGAGGGGGTAGGGTTGTTCCCATTCGTCTATGATGTGCAAGAGCATAGGGATCTGCAGCCATACATTGATGCTGCATACCCTGAGGAACGAATTTTTTTGAGACAATGGATGAAGGGGCTATGGAGACCGATGGAAGAGACTAAGACGGTGGATTTATTGATGCGGATCAAAGATAAAGTGCATCAGTCTTTTTCTTATCAACGTCGAGAAGAGATGGGGGTGCAAAGTCCCAAGGAAACTCTGGATAAAGGGAGTGGGTCATGTCGGGATTTTGCTGTTTTTCTAATGGAGGCGTATCGTTTTTTGGGGTTAGCGGCACGATTTGTAAGCGGGTATGCTATTCCGAAAGCAGTTGTAAAACAAGCGGGGATGAGCACGCATGCTTGGGTCGAGGTTTATCTTCCAGACGAGGGATGGATAGGGGTGGATCCGACCGTTCGGGATGAGAGAGAGTATTATCACGTGACGCTTGCAACAACTCGAAATGCTTCACAGGCAGCAACAATAAAGGGGGCGTTTGCCGGAAAGGGCGAAGCGTTTTTGGGTATGGATGTAGACGTCTCGTTTGAAAGGGTATGTTAATCTAATCTGATTGGTTCCAATATGAAGCGGTGGAGTATTTTTTTTATTCCTTTTGTGTTTGTTGCATAGTATGGGACAAAAATTCATTCATACATTTTATTTTTATGGGTAAGGGGTCGGATTAAAGTAAGGGGGTGCATGTTTGCTTAGAAGAGCAAAAGTTCTTTATTGACGAATTGGGCTTTTGGACTAATTATCAGATAAGCTAATAGTTGGAATTATTATGAAGACGACGAGACGTTATCAATCATGGAACGAGCAGCGGGTAATCGATGAAATCAAAGCATGGCATGCAAAGGGTAACCCCCTCTATTCACATTTTATGCGGAAAAATTATCAGGAGCTTTTAGCAGCTGGCATTCGATATTTCGGAAACTGGAAGCAGGCTGTCGAGGCTGCAGGGATAGAATACAAGCAGGTGCGGCGTTATAACCATTGGACGAAAGAAGCGATAGTGCAGACGCTGCAGAGGTTGTATGCTGATGGGGTTGATTTGTCGTTTCGCTCGATGATGCTGACAGGATATGCTTCGATGGTGTATGCGGCTATTCGAAAAACATATTTTGGATCTTGGAAAAATGCGTTGGAGGCAGCGGGGCTACCTGCTGAGGAAATTTATCGTTATCGCTCATGGGATAACGAAACAATTATTAAAGAGATTCGCCGACTCCATGCCCTGGGCCATGACCTAAGTTCTAAGAACATGGACCTCACTCATAACAGCTTGATCGCAACAGCAAGACGGCGTTTTGGTGGGTGGGAAAATGCGTTAAAAGCTGCTGGCATTGACTATGAGCAAGTTCGAAAACGCAAGCGCTGGACGCGGGAAAGCATTGTTGAAGGATTGCGTCAGCTAAAATTGGAAGGTGTGCCTTTGATTAGCACAGAAGTAGCAAAACGTAACCCGAGTCTCTTTGCTGCAGCTTGTAAGAAGAAGTTTTTCGGGACTTGGCTGGGTTCAGTGCAGGCAGTTGAAAAATCACTCTCGGCCTAGCTTTTAGGTTACTTGGTCGCCAAATAAATCATTCTGATTGTGTTTTTTTCGAATCTCTGAAGGTTTTCTGTAGTTTTGATCTGAAGAATCTGCGCACTGAATCTCCTTAAATTCCCATTTTTCGAAAAGCTTTCTTTGCTTTTCCTTATCTGGGAGGATTTTTAACTTATTCACACTCAGAGGTAGTGGGATATTAGACTGCAGGAGCACCATTTGATAATTTTTCTTAACCTGATCCCAAGCAGCGGCTAACGCCGACCTTTGGGATTCTGTCCCGATTTCCATTAAATGCTGGTCTATGTTATCGAGTGTGCGATATTTTTGGATCCATGCGGCGGCAGTTTTAGGCCCTACCCCTGTTACGCCAGGTATATTGTCCGAGGTATCCCCTGTAAGAGCGAGTAAAACTGGTAGCAATTCCGGAGTCACCCCCCATTTTTCAATAACGTCCTGTGGGCCTTGAAGCCGAAAATCGCGTTTCTGTGGTGTATAGATAAAAATGGAATTAGATACTATCTGAAAGAGGTCTTTGTCGTTGGTAGCAATGATAACCTGCTTTCCTTCTGTAGCCGCCGCCCGTGCATAGCTAGCTATTAAATCATCAGCTTCGACGCCTTCCAAGCACACGCTTAGAATCCCAAAAGCAGAAGCTAAATCGACCAACTCGTCCATCTGCTCCCGCAATTCCCTGGGCATATCTAACCTATTCGCTTTATATTGTGACACTAATGCCACTCGCTCTGCAGCAAGTCCTCCATCCCAAATCACAATACCATATACGGGCCTAAGCTCTTCAAGCATCCTTTGAAGAGCTTTTGCAAAACCAAATATCGCATTCGTGGGCTTACCCTTAGAATTCTTCAGCCCAGGGATTGCAAAGTAAGAACGGTAAGCGTAATAATGACCATCAACTATCAAAAAACGTTCCCCTCTGCCTTCGGAGCATTCCATTCCTTTTTCAACGCCCAACCACTGCAATCTCAACTCTGCGATTTTTCGCCCATGCAGTTTCGTTGCTGCCGCTTACTGCAGGCCTTTCTTCACCGTATGAAATCGTAGAAATATCCCCAGGATTAAGCCCTAGACCTACAAGATATTCTCGCACAGACAATGCTCTGCGCTCCCCCAGACCCCGGTTGTATTCGAATGTGCCTCTTTCATCACAATGTCCTGCCAAAAGCAAACGATAGCCTGATACCTTAGTCTCTCTGGCAACTTCCTCAAGCTTACCTCTTTCTGAAGCACGGATTCCAGTTGAGTCAAATTCAAAATAAATCGTTTGATTTTTGAAAATTGAATAATTCGCATCTCGCAGAGCCGCGCCCGATGGTCGGTCAGCCGCAGGCATGTCATTGATATTCTCGGACCCATAATAGGGATTACCCAAATTATCGGTCTCAGGAAGACTCTCACCATACATTCCCCCGTCGTAATTTGCTCCCCCAAAACGCTTAGAGCTTGGAGAACAAGCGCTTATCAAACTAACGACTGCTATCAAACACAATACCTTCACAAATTCCTCTTTCATGATGCTCAACTCCTTCCTGGATTCAAAGACTTACCTCGACACTGCAGGCTCCGTGCATTTTGTCAAGCCAACATCAATCCGTTGAGTTTGTTTCGTCTCGGTATCCAATATATAGAGCTGCCCTCCCCTGCTGAAAACTAAATGACGCGAATTTCTCGTCCATGATGGAGACTCCCCGACGCACATAACTGCCGTCTGGGCGCCATCTATTTCGTAAACCGCTATACTAAAAACCCCACCCTGCCTCACAGTAAACGCTATTCGCTTCCCATCCGGCGACCAATCTGGCTCCGTATTATAACTATATCCCGTTACCAACCTCTGCACACCCCCACCACCTAAATTCATAATATAAAGTTGCGGCGTTCCGCGGTCGTCCGAGCTAAAGACAATTCTCCGCCCATCCGGCGACCAACGAGGGGAAGTCTCGGTCCCACGCGTCCGCGTCAATCTCTGCTCCCCACCGCCGCCAACATTCATAACATAAATCTCCGGATTCCCATCCCGACTCAACGTCAACGCCAACCGCCAACCATCCGGAGAAAACGCAGCTCCGCTATTCAATCCATTAAAATAAGCCACCCTTGTCCGTTGCATAGTATCCAGATTCACCACATACACATCTGGATAACCCAACCGATACGACGTGTAAGCAATTCGCCTACCATCTGGTGACCACGCAGGAGCATTACTGATCGACCGATCATTCGTCAACCTCCTCGCTCTACCCCCATCGATCGCCGCCACACACAGCTCCTTGAAACCCGTATCCGCTGAGATAAAGGCAATCTCTGATCCCATAAATCCCTTCACCCCAGTAATCGCCTCCAGCACATCATCCGCAAATCGTCCCGCACCAATCGTAAGGCCCCCAGGATAACTCCTCGAAAACATCCTCCTTCCCGTCACCCGATCCTCCAGCGTCCCCTCCACCCGTTCCTCTACCAACCTCCCACTGATCCCATACCGCGTCTCCTCAGAGCGAGTCGGCGTCAACATCATTGTCGTCCGCAACAACCGCACCATCCTTGCCTGCAACCCTCCCGCCTCGCTCACCCCACTCACATCCACAGAAATCTTCCCACTCCCCACCACGTCCACTTGTCCCATCACCTCCGGCAGACCCCATGCCAAGCCAAGCCCAACCAAAATCCCCAGCACCGATTCACGCCAAATCTTCATCCTGAAAAAAATCATACCTGCCTTCTAAAACGTTTTTTGATAAATGCAACCTCTCCCTCTATAATACCCTCAGCCTCCCCCCTCCACACCATGGATACCCTCACCCACACCACCCTCGGTGCCTGCCTTTCCCATGCCCTCCTGGGAAAACGCATCGGCCGCCGAGCCCTCCTCTACGGCGCGATCGTCGGCAACATCCCAGACCTCGACATCCTCGCCAACCCCTGGCTCGACCCCCTCCAGCGCCTCCAATCGCATCGCGGCCTCTCACACAGTCTTCCTGTTCTTGCCGCAGCTTCGCCCCCTCTAGCCTTTCTACTGAAGAAACTCGACCCCACCACCCGTCCAATCCCTTCAACCCTACTCACCCTTACCCTCTTCCTCATCCTCGCAACTCACGCCCTCCTCGACGCCTGCACGGTCTATGGCACCCTCCTCCTCGCACCCTTTTCCAACCACCGATTCAGTTGGAACCTCATCTTTATCATCGACCCCATCTTCACGCTTCCTCTCCTTGCAGCCTCTATTTTAGCCCTTTGGCCTGCACCACTTAAAAAAATAGTTTCCCTTGCACCCAAAATAGCCCTCCTCATCA
>JANWVL010000140.1 GCA_025056655.1 Candidatus Methylacidiphilales bacterium | reverse complement strand
TAGATAATTAACTAGATGGACAAAGATGGAACCAGATTACACAGACAATCTAGGCGCAATGAGTCATATCAAAGTGGTGCCCAATGCATATTTAGTGCCTCCATACAGTAATGAGAAGATTATCACCCAAATGCATATGATCGATCCTGTGTATGCAATGGGATTTCCTCCTGGTGTAGGGAACGGTTTATATCCGCAAACTATTCCTCCTAACGTGGATTCATCGCATACTTATTTAGCCAGTATGTCGAATATTAATGAACGCCCGTTAGATATGGAATATTACAGATCGATGTCACCTCTTGGATTAGCTATAGCGAATCTATTGAGTATAGATTATCTTGGGAGAAATTTAGATAACAGGACTGTGCCGTCAAATATTGGATCTATCCAATACTTTTACGGAAACCATGGGGATTTGGGGCATTTTAACGGGAATCATTTAGCAGCAACCTATGATGTCTATAATGCCATTAATCAAAACAGCGGCGGTTTATTTATTGGAGGATCGCGTATGACCCAAAATGGGATTAGAAATTTTTCAAAATGAAGAAGAATTTAATTCTATTCATTTTATCAATATTGATTTGGGTAATTTTTATTTGTATGGATTATCAACGAATGCATGCCTCTGACTATTTAGAAAAATTTAGGTTGTTAATTAATAGAATGATGCCGCTTGCTCTAATAAATGCGGTGCTTGCTTTGATAGGAGTAATTTTTACTCTTTTAAAATGGGAAAAATTAGACCGAGTGGGAAAAGGCCTTGGACTACTTCCAGCTATGTTATTTATAATAATTTTTTTTGATTTTAATAATTGGATGTATTATACAACAAAAGAAGGTGGTTTTATTGACATGGTATTAAACAAGTTTTCATCGGGAAAATAATAAGGAAAAAGATGTGATTCACATGGGGGCAAGGCTGTATCATTATCCCACCGCGCGATTCCTTTCCGCCGATCCCCTCGGTCACGCCTCAGATATGAGCCTCTACAGTTATGCGAATAATGATCCGGTGAATGGCGTGGATCCGAGTGGGAGGGCAGTGGATGGATTTACGAGCGGAGTGACGGGGTTTAGCGCACCTGGATCGAGTAATTCCAAGACGTATCAGTGGAGCGCGATTGTGGGTGCGGCAGTATCAGGAGCCATTGAATCATTCGGGAATCAAGTGGATCAACTTTTGTCTCCGATAACATCACCGACTCCAGTAATAAATTGGCCTGTGAGTAGTCTTGCTCATTATATTTTGCGGAGTGGTGAACCTGTAACTCTAGGGCCAAACCTAATAGAATCGCTTCAAAATTTGCAGAAAGCAAATCCGCAATCATTTCCATTAACGAATCAGCCTACAAATATTACATGGAATCAATATGGATCATGGAGTCATCCCTTAGACACGATAAATGTAGGTCTAAGTTTAGGGCAGTTTCGATACACTAATGATGGAGAATCTATACAAGTGATGGATATATATGCTTTCCCATTTTCTCAGTCTGATCATAATGGTGGGACTTCAAAACATAATGCGATTTTATCTATATTTCTAGCAACATTGGGTGATCCATATCCAATATCAGGAACTATTTCTGATTAAAAATTATGTTACATTTACTAAGTTTTGGATTATTAATAATACAGATAGTTTTGTTGATAATGACTATTTGGTTTATTCCATCAAAATGCATTAGAATAAAATCTGGATATATTATCTATACTTTTGCATCAGCTATTTTATGGTTTATCTATACTTTAGTAGCAATGTTTCTTGATTCACAAATGAAACAAGATGTTCCAGGGGCGGGACACTTGTTTATTGGTTTTTGTGCGTGGTTACTAGGGTCTATTGTTTATATAGTTAAGTTATGTTTAAATAATAAATAACATGAAAAATTCCTGATGCATAATCTTACTAATCATCTTATATCTATGGATAGGAAGTTACTCGAGATACAGATATATAAGTAAATTGAACTTTAGTAAAGCAACGCAAAGGTCTTATGCCTGACCCTCTCGGCCACGCCTCAGATATGAGTCTTTACAGTTATGCGAATAATGATCCGGTGAATGGCGTGGATCCGACGGGGACGGCATTCGAGCGGGTTGACGAGTGGGATCTCAGGTTTTAATCCGACGCAGATGGGAAGCTCTTTGAATACTACAATTTGCGTTATTAGCGGCGGGATTAATACGAACTATAGAGGATGGGGAGATATTCTAGGCATCCCTATTCCAAAATTTAATACCCATGACAAAAATTGGGGAAATTTCGTGCAATCAGCTAGAAATGAAATCACAGA
>JANWVL010000139.1 GCA_025056655.1 Candidatus Methylacidiphilales bacterium | reverse complement strand
TATGGGAATGTGGTGAGGACGAATGAGAAGGGAAAGGTGATTTTACAGTTGGATGAGGGAGTAGGGGATGGGAAGGGATTTAGGTTTTTTTTGGTGAGGCCGCGGACGGAGGTGGTTTTTGAGCCAGGGGCGAGGGTGAATGTATTGGGGGAAGAAGGACGGAGTTTTCAAGCGAAGCGGGAAGGCGTGTATGTGGTGGATCGTGGGTTTAAGCTTAAGAAAGTGAGCCGAAGGGATGAGCAGCGGATGATGATGAACGAGCTTATGGAGTTGAAGGAGCGGAGTCGATGGTAGGGATTGGGGGTAGATAGGATGGGGGTGGGAGAGGGTTTGGGCTTGTGAGGAGGCGGGTTGTGGGTAGTTTTAGTATTTATTATGAGTTTGTTTGCTAAGAATCCGTATGATCATGATCGGGTGGCTGAGGGTACGCCGTTGGTGAATGTGCAGGTGGATGGGGAGTGGGTGCAGGTGCCGAAGGGGTTGAATGTGATTGAGGCGGTGAAGCGGTTGGGGAAGTTTATTCCGCATTATTGTTATCATCCTAAGTTGGCTGTGGTGGGGAATTGTCGGATGTGTTTGTTTGAAATGGGGATGCCGAAATTGGATGGGGATCGGAAACCGGTCTTGGATGCGGAAGGGAAGCCTGAGATTGGGTGGATGCCGCGGCCGCAGATTGCTTGTGCGACGCAGGTGGTTGAGGGGATGGGGATTCGGACGGATTCTGCGCTGGTGAAGGAGTGTCGGAGGGGGGTGATGGAATTTTTGTTGATCAATCATCCGTTGGATTGTCCGATATGTGATCAGGCTGGGGAGTGTAAGTTGCAGGAGTTTTCTTTTGAGTATGGACAGGGGAAGAGCCGGTTTGTGGATGAGAAGGTGAAGAAGCCGAAGCGGGTGGATATTGGGGAGCGGATTGTGTTGGATGATGAGCGGTGTATTTTGTGTTCGCGGTGTATTCGGTTTGCGCAGGATTTTTGTAAGGAGGATGTGTTGGGTTTTACGCAGCGTGGGAGTTATACGACTTTAGGTATATATCCTGGGAAGCGGTTTGATAGTGGGTATTCGTTGAATGCGGTGGATATTTGTCCGGTGGGTGCGCTGACGAGTAAGGATTTTCGTTTTAAGATGAGGGTTTGGTTTTTGAAGGAGACGCCGAGTATATGCACGGGTTGTGCGACGGGTTGTAATATAACGGTAGGGAGTCGGGAAGGGCGGGTGTATCGGTTGACGCCACGGGTGAATGAGGCGGTGAACTCGCATTGGATGTGTGATGCGGGGCGGTTGGGGTTTCACTATATTCATCGAGAGGATCGTCTTGTGAGGCCTATGGTGAGGATGGGGGATGGGTGTTTTCTGGGGGCATGGGAAGATGTGTTAAGGCAAGTAGGGCAGCGGTTGAGTAGGTATGGGAAGGGGGAGGTGGCGGTGGTGGGGTCGGCACGGGGAACTCTTGAGGAGTTGTATTTGTTGCGGCGGCTGGCGAGGAAGGTAGGGGTGGAGGATGGGTTGCTGGATGTGGTGCCAAGGCATGGGCAGGGGGACGGAATTTTGAGGAGTGCGGATCTAAATCCTAATACACGAGGTGCCAGGTTGTTGGGCTTTGGTGGCGATGGGAGGAGATTGGGATTGATACGCGACAGAGTAGCGGCGGGGGAGGTGAGGGTGCTGTATGTTTTTCACGAGGATGTGGTGAAGGCTGGGATAGGGGTTGAAGTTTTGGAGAGGCTAGAATTGCTTATTGTGCAGGATATTTTGCCGAGCGAAACGACGAGGTTGGCGAGTTATATTTTGCCTGGGGCTAGTTTTGCTGAGAAACGGGGCACTATGATTAATGAGGGGCGGCGGTTGCAGAGGCTGAATTGTGCGATTCGACCGCCGGGTGAGGCTCGTGAAGATTGGAAAATCTTGAGCGATGTATTGAAGGAGTTGGGAGAGGATGTGGGATGCCAGGATGTAGAGGAGGTGTTTAAGATGATGGGGGCTGAGCTAGAGGTGTTGAGGGGCATGACGCATGGCAAAATCGGGTTTGAAGGGGTGGAGTTGGATGTGTAGAGAGGGTGGGGGTGGGATGCAGCTTTTGGGTGTGAAGGGAAAGTTTTTGGTGGGGGGAAGGGAGGTTTGATGAGAGATTTGATGATGGGTGCTCGAGTGGCTGGATGGGGTTATGGGGTAAATTCGATTTTTATTTTGCGGCGGATGTAGGTGGGAATGTCAAGGTTTTGGTTGTTGTAGTAGGTATGAAAGGAACGTTCTGAGCCGATTAGGGCTTCGTTGGCGAGTTCCAGTTGTTCTAGTTTTAAGCTGTGAGTCGGGGAGGGGGGATCTTCGAGAGTGGTTGAGGTTGAGTCATTCGTGACTACCGAGCTGAGAAAAGTCTCTTGTTCGATGGGATTGATTTGCTTGAGGAGTGGAGGAGTTGGATTGATCGATGAGGCACGGCGTTTTGATGGTTGGGGAGAGTTGTTATTTTTGGGGTTGGGGTATTGAGTGTCGGAGGGGGGTAAATTCTTTTTTGTAGGGGATTCGTTTTGGGGATCGGGTTGGTTTTTTTGTGTTTTGGTTGGGTTTTTTTTGAGGGGTGCGGTTGTTTTTACGAGGAAAAGGGTGATGCGGAGTTCCTCTGGTAGTTTGGGGTCGTGAGCTATTTGTATGGCTAGAGGAAAGGCAGGAGGGAGTTTTTCTTGGATTTGTTTGATTAGGTCATTTTGTTGACTGAAGGGGTAATCGCCACCGAAGGTGATACAGAGAAGACCTTGCTGGACTTGATCGAAGAGGTTGGGTTGGCTGAGAAGGGGACGTTCGATCAAGGCAGAAGCGATTTCATCTTCGTTGTAGAAGCCGTGTTCATCTTTTTTGCGTTCTATGCTACCGACCCAGCAATTTTCATAGGCAGTGGTGCCATGGAGCTTGCCGAATAGACTTCTTAAGTCAGAAAAGTCGCGGGGAGTGAGGGCATGGGGGCGCAGGAGTCTTTCGATGGCTTCGACGGCACGGGCGATTTCCTTATCGAGGGAGTAAAAGATTTGTTCGAGGGATTGTTTGATTTTCGTGTTGATATCGAGGGGACTGCTGGGGATGGCTATGACGCAGTCAGCATATTCACGAAGAAATTCTAGGACTTTTTCGGCGCGGTCTTTGGTTTTTTTGCCTTCGATTGTGTGGGGTAGGACACCTATGACGATTGTTTTAATGTTATGTTTGCGGGCGATGGTGGTTAGACCTGCTGTAAATCCTCCGCCGGTGCCGCCGGCGAGGCCTGAAACTAGAATGACTGTTTCTGACTCTTGTATCCATTGACGAAGGAAAGGTTCGTTAATTCTGGCGACAGAGAGTCCTTTTTCAATGTCGCCATTACAGCCTAGGCCATGGACGTCTGGGGCAGTTAGCAGATGTTTTTTTTCAGCAATGGTGGCTTTGATGGTTTGTTCGTGGGTATCGAGTGCAGTGAGGTCAAAAGTAGCTTTATTTCGGATGGTCTGGAGTTGTAGGCAGTCTATGATTTCTACCCCTGCGCGGCCGATGCCGACTATTCGAGTGGAATGAAGAGGAGGGGGGGGTGTGGTGGAGTGGGGGTCTCTGACAAAATCGATCATGGGATATGATAGGTTGAGAGTTAGAAGAAGAGCTTCATATCAGCCCACATTTTTTTAAGCGAGTGTCGGATACGAACTAGTGGTCGTCTGGCATATATGCGCATTTCGTTGCGATGCGCATAGGCAAGGGTTCCGAATACAGTTGCGAGCTCAGGTCGATGCATGAGCTTTTGGTCTCCATCAAATGGGAGTGGGCGGCAAAGTTGTGGTTGGATGCGTTCGGGAAATATTTTGGAGGCCAATTCTGAAATGCCAGGCAACTTGCTGCTGCCTCCTGAGAAGTATAGGGGACCGCTAAATCGCGGCCAGAAATGTTCTTTCTGGAGGAGGTCGAGAATAATTTCGAGAGTTTCGGCCATGCGTGCTTGGGTAATTTGCATGATGGGGAGGCGTTTGATTTTTATTGTGTGTTGGGCATCATTCGGATTACGAAGAGTGATGATTTGTTTCTCCTCGGCACTGTTCCAGGCTGCTGCACCGTATTGTTTTTTGATTTCCTCAGCAAGTGCGTAATTGATTGGGAAACGGGGGAGGTGCTCTTTGAAAGCAAGGATAATGTCCTGAGTGAGAGTATCCCCACCTATTCCGAGGACGTGGCTATAGATCATTCCTCCATCCATGAAAACAGACACTTCCGTGACTCCGCCGCCTAGATTTACTACAATGCCCCCTTCTTTGCGTTCTTGTTGTGTAAGGACGGCAAAAGGAGTGGCATATGTGCCGGCGACAAGCTTTGTGATTTCGACGTCTAGGGATTGGACTGCTCGGACTAAGGTGTCGGCTTGAAGTTCATTAGCGTAAATGAGATGAAAAGCGCCAGACAACTTCTTGGAATTTAAGCCCACTGGCCGAGGAACGGCAGCACCATTGTCATTGTAGTAACTGCGAACAACGTCGTGTAGGAGTCGAGTGTCTTTTGGTGGGGTGAGTTCTCTTGCCTTTTGATTTAGTTGGCTGACATGTTGGGGAAGAATTTCTGGTAGAAACGTTTCATTTTGGCGACGACGATCATGAGAAAGGATAGGGATGCTAACGTTTGCGTTAAGCGATTGGGTCAGGGGGTTAGAAAAAGCTAAATACACTTCACGGATGGCAACATCTGTCGCTGTCTCAGCCTCAAACAAGGCCTCACGGATGCACTGTGTGACCATTTTGATGTCCAGGATTTGGCCTTTGCACATTTGATACATCGGATGTTCGCCTAGTCCGAGTAAACGCAACGACCCCTCTTCCAACCGACATTCTGCGATGGCTGCAACAACCTTTCGAGTTCCGACATCTAATGCGACGATGATAGGGCGAGAGGATTGAATAAAGAACATACGATCATGAGTTAAATTTACTGTGAAAGAGCGCGGTGTGCATATCGGTTCAATTTTTCAACGCCTAGGGTTGGAGACTGCCGAAGGAGTGTTCAAAACAGTGTATTCGCGATAAGTGACGGGGACATTTCGCGATGGGGTCAAGTCTACTGTATTCAGCAACCAATAGCGAGCTGTGGCATAATCAATAATTTCTGAGAGCCGGTTTAATTGAGCAGCATATAGTTCTTGGCGGAATATAACACGATATCCTTGGGTAGTCGTCACATGCAGCATCATCGGCTGGCTTACGTCGATTGTCTTGACGTCAAATACGGACCGCATCGGTGTCTCATTTAGGGCTTTTAGGAAGTCCAAAGCTGCACTAATCTCCTTGCGATTTAATCGAATGCCTTCCTCCAAATCATTCCATCGCAGCCCCACGATCTCAGGTAAAGATCGCAGTGTCTCTCCAGGACGAGGGCGCATTACAGTCCCGTCCCAACCTACGTAAAACAAATCCTCTTTTTTTTGTCCCAAAGCTACACCACGAATCAACATCGCAGGTAAACGCTCCTCGACCTTAATGATTAACTTATCTGGCAACACTCTCTCCACCTGTGCTTGAGCGACATAAGGCAAAGCCTCGATCGCTTTTTGCACCTGCGCCAGGTTAATCTGCATCAGATTTTGTCCCGCATGCACATTGGCCGCCTCTAACACCTGCCGCCGCACAATGTTGCCACGCAAATCAAGCTGAATTTCTCTCAAAGTAAATTTCTCATTTTCGTAAACAAATCGCCGCAATGCCCATTCCATCCCCTGATGAGTGAGCCAGCTCAAAGCACCAAATAACACAACAACCCCCCCCGTCCCCATCAATATGCGCCCCCACTTTTTCCGTTGAAGACGCACGTTCCGCGGCTCCACCACTAAATTCACTATACTTCCGTGCAAAGCCCGCACACGTTGTCCTGTATTCAGCCAACGAATCATCTCCTTCTCCTTCCGTCCTCCACGCTACCTCGTATCCGAAGCGAAGCGGCAATAATCCGCTCACACAAAGCCTCAAACGATAACCCAGCCACACGCGCAGCCTTAGGTAGCAAACTTGTCTCCGTCATACCAGGTATAGTGTTCACTTCTAAAACATACACATTATCTTGCTCGTCAATCATTAAATCAATTCTCGCATACACTTCACATCCGAGCGCCTCATAAGCCTGCTTCGCCGCTACCCTCACCTTGCCTGCCAACTCAGGCGCCAACTCAGCCGGGCAGATGTATTCCGTCGCCCCAGCCGTATATTTATTCTCGTAATTATACCAACCTCGCTTCGGTCGTATCTCTACGATCGGCAAAGTCTCCCCCTCCAAAATTCCCACCGTCACCTCTCTACCGCGGATCCACCGCTCCACAAGCACAGGCTGATGATATTGTCGCACTCGAGCCAGGGCTGCAGACACTTCTGCAGCATCTTGGACAAACTCAATCCCCACACTCGAGCCTTGGCATACGGGTTTCAAAACAAACGGCGGTTGCATCTTAGGCTCGGCTTCTCCGATGAGCGTTTCACTTTCTGCGCAAGGCACGCCTTTCGAAAAAAATATCGCCTTGCTCCTTCCTTTGTCATAAGCCGCCTGGCTCGCCGCTACACCACAACCGGTGTAAGGCACGCCCTTTGTCTCACAATACGTCTGCACCTCACCATCCTCGCCAAACTCACCATGCAGGCAGATAAATACCAAATCCACACCAGCAGACCACACAGGCGTGCGATTCTGCACGTCAATTTCTTCCACCTCATACCCCAACCTCCTCAGAGCAGAAGCAACAGCTGCCCCCGTCCGAAGCGACACTTCTCGCTCCGAGGAGATACCCCCCTTGAGCACAGCAATGTGATGAGCCAGTTTCATCCGCCTTCCTCCCAATCTTCACCCAGCACAATCACTTCATTCTCTAAATTCACCTGTGCACGCTCTCGAGCCGCTTCTCTGATGCGCTCAATCAACGCCAGCACATCCGCAGCCGTAGCTTGACCTCTATTAATAATAAAATTCCCGTGTTCTTGAGAAACGACCGCATCTCCAACGCTCCAACCTTTGCATCCCAACTCATCAATCAACTTCCCAGCCGGAATATTCGGCGGATTTTTGAAAATACACCCCGCACTTGCTGCGGCTGGCTGACTTTTCCATCGCTTTTCATTCATCTCCTGGAGCGTCTGTTCGATCGCCTCGCGACTTGAAGGCTTTCCAATAAACCGTGCCTCCAATGCGATCAAATCAGCCATCCCCGGCACTTCGCGATAACGCGGGCTCAACTCCGCCACAGACATGATTTTCACATTGCCCGCCTTATCCATACAACGCACCCACGACACAGAATCCATCGTCCAATGTCCCATAGCGCCAGCATTCATTTTCAACGCCCCTCCGACACTCCCCGGTATACCATCCAGAAACTCCAATCCTCCAATAAGGTGGCGCTTAGCAAAGGCCACGACCTCCTTAAGCCTAGCCCCCGCGCCAGCGATCAAACCATCCTGGCCATCCAGACGAATCCCTTTGAAATAAGGTTTCCCTAAATGAATCACCACGCCACGCAAACCGCCGTCCTTCACCAAAAGATTACTCCCGCGACCAATCACCCAAAACGGTTCCCCCTTAGCTTTTAGATACTGCAAAAGCGCTCTAAGATCAGCTTCATCACCAGGCTCCACCCAGATTTGAGCAGGCCCTCCGACGCGCAGCGTAGTATGCCGTGCCAAAGACTCTCCCCGGCGCACTTCACTCTCCGGATGGCGTAGCAAATCCGTGATCGCATCATACAACTCCAACTCACGCGCAAGCTCACTCGCCGTCTTATGAATATCCCCAGCACCGAGAGTAAGAATCAAATCCCCCTCCTGAATTTTTTCAGCAGCATAAGCACGCAGACGGCTTAAATTTTCCGCGTAGATCACTTCGCCTCCACTACCTTCCTTGATTTTCCAAGCCAGTCGAGCTCCCCCTACGCCTTCCAGTGGCTTTTCGCTGGCACCATAGACTTCGGTGATCAGAGTGACGTCCGACTCCTTAAACGCAGTGGCAAACTCCCTTTGAAGCAGCTTCGTGCGGGAATAACGATGCGGTTGAAATAACGTCAACACGCGTTTCCATCCGCTATTCTTCGCCGCTGCAAGAGTCGCTCGGATCTCCGTCGGATGGTGCGCGTAATCATCGACGACCATCCAACGTCGGCTTTGATATTTTACCTCAAAACGGCGTCGCGCCCCTTGAAATTCAGCCAGCGCCGCCTTCACGCGATCCCACTCTAGCCCTAGTTCTCGAGCTAACGCTACGACAGCCGTCGCATTGCTCACATTTTGCAACCCCGGCACATTGAGCTGCACCTCGCCGATGCATTCTTCCTGATCGTAAATCGTAAACGTTGATCCATAATTCCGCAGCTTTACCTGTTGCGCGCGAATGCGGCAGTTGGGACTAAACCCGTAGCTCAGCGTATGAGCATGTTGCGAACACAGCAGCACCGCATTCCGATCATCCCCGCAGTAAATCAGCCGCCGTCGCGTCGCTTGCACATAGGTTTTGAAAACACTCAAGATCGCTTCCAAGTTGCGGTAGTAGTCCAAATGTTCCTCCTCGATGTTTAACAATATGCCATAGTCACAACTAAACTCAGCAAGCGTGCCATCGCTCTCATCGACTTCGACCACGAAATGGTCAGCCCCTGCAGCCCACTCAGCATTGCTGCCGAGTATTGGCACTTCCGCGCCGATATAGTGTGCACAGCCCGGCCCAGCCTCTCTAAGGACATGCGCCAACATCGAGGCTGTAGTCGTCTTGCCATGCATTCCCGCGACAAGACAAGCTTTACGTAAGCTGGCTAAAACAGCGACGCATTCCCCCCGGCGCACTTCCATCAACCCGCGCCGCTGAGCTTCTTGTCGTTCGGCATTTTCAGGCTCGATAGCAGAGGAATAAATCACGGCATCACATTTCTCAGGGAGATAACCATCATGTCCTTGGTGAAACGCCATGCCGATCTCTATGAGCTTGTCCACAACTCGGGGCCGCGCGCGGTCCACGCCATAGACAAAGTGTCCCATCTGCAAAAGGATTCGGGCTAGTGCGCTCATGCCTGCTCCGCCAACCCCGAGCAGCGCAAAGTGACTGCGTTTGCGAGTGAGCAATTCAAGCAGAGTCTCTCGGATAGCCGAATTCATCATGATGTGAGAAAAAGCGTCTACACTTTTACGGTGATGGCTTTGGTTTTCATCTCGTGCAACTCTTCCACAACGTCCGCAACGGCTTCAGCCGCACGCCCGCGAAAGAGTTTTTCGGCTTTGCTCGACATATCTTTGCGACGCGCCGCATCCTCCATCAGGTCGATAATCATGGTGGCAAAAGCCCCGCGTGCATTAGGAGTTCGTTCCGGTTGATGGCAAAGCAGCGCAGCGCCACTGTCTGAGAAAATCCTTGCATTGTGCGTCTGATGATCATCAGCCGCATAGGGGAAAGGGACTAAGACAGACGGCAATCCGAACGCCGCAATTTCCGTCAATGAAGCGGCTCCTGCCCGACTTATGACGAGGTCAGCCAGGCTGTATGCATCTTGTATCGTATGGAGATATGGGAACACCTTGTGAGAAAAACCGTATGGAGAATAAGCATGACGCCCTTTTTCTAAGTCATCGGGCCCAGTAATGTGGATGAATTGCCATTGATCGCGATATTTCGCGAAGTAGGGCAGCGCATCAAACATCAACGCATTCAGGCTCCGGGCGCCTTGGCTGCCTCCCATCAGGAGCACCGTTTTTTTGTGTGGATCGAGCTCTAGCCTTTTTGCCGCTTCAGTTCGCTGAATACGATTTAACCCGTGTCGTAGAGGAGTGCCTGTGTGTTGGGTTTTTTTCTCTCCAAGGAAGTCCATCGTCTCACGCCAACCTACTAAAATGCGGTCTACACGGTCTGCCCACAGGCGGGTGACTTTCCCGGGCATGACATTCGATTCATGAATAATGCAAGGCACTTGGAGTTTGTTTCCGATTTCAAGGGGCACGATACTTGTGAATCCGCCCATAGCGAGAATGAGCGTAGGAGGTTCTTGAGCAGCCAAGGCGGAAAGTTGCCGACGCGTCTTAAGATAGGCGCTGAAAAACAACAAAGCTTTTAGAGATTTCCAACCTGGCCAGCCTATCATCGGAATACACTCAGTGGGTATAGTCGGGAATTCCTCCATGATGGACTGATCCACGGGTTTCTTGGAGATGATAAGGCGGACTTGGTTTCCGCGTGAGATTAATACTTCAGCGACTGCAATACCGGGATAGAGATGCCCTCCCGTGCCCCCGCATGCGATCCAAATGTTGTTTTTCATAGGCTACAGTCTGAATGATCATGAAGTGTGGCGTGCAAGGACGGCATGCAGCCCTTGCCGCCTCAGGTGACAATCTTGATGTATGTTTAATAAGACACCGATAGAGACCAGACAAAACAGTAGATTTGAGCCACCGTAGCTGATGAATGGCAAAGGTAATCCTTTGTTGGGAAGTAAAGCTGTGACAACTCCCAAGTTTACCAAGGCCTGCAGACCGATCGCGGCCGTCAGTCCAAAAGCCCAGACGCGTTGACCAAAGGTCGGGGCATGATAGGCAATCCAAGCGCCGCACAGCACGATAACTACATAGGCAAGCACAACAGTCAGAGAGACCCACAGGCCTAGCTCTTCGCCAATAATGGCAAAAATAAAGTCAGTATTCGCCTCAGGAAGATAATCCATTTTTTGACGGCTATTTCCCAACCCCACCCCATATAGGCCCCCGGTGCCCAAAGCGATATGTGCCTGCCAGACTTGCCATGCATCACCGAGCCGGTGAGCTTCAGGATCGAGAAAGGCCAAAATTCGCCCTCGCCGTTCAGGCATAAAGAAGGCCAAGACTAATACACTCACTCCTACGAATAACAAAATCGAAATAGCTTGTATGTATGGTAATCCGACCACAAACAACCCCATGACGAGTAAGACACAAAAAATAATTGCAGTGCCCAAATCAGGCGTCGCTAAAATCAAACCTGCATAGAGGGCTACGACAGCGATAACGGGCAATTGAGCACGCCAAGAGAACGATGAGCCAGGCTTTGAGGTTTTCTCGGCACGCCAAGCTAAAAAAGTTAAAAAGGCAAATTTCGCCCATTCGGAAGGTTGGAATGTGAAGCCGAAAACTTCAACCCAACGTCGAGCAGCATTTACTTCTTTGCCGATGCCTGGAATGAAACAGGCGATCAATAAAATTGCGCCGATTGCACACAGCCACGGACTCGCAGCTAAGACTTTCTGCGGATCGAGAAGAAAAAAAATGATCGCAGCGACAAGACCGATCAAAAGCCAAAGGGCTTGTTTTTGGAGAGGAGCCAGGACAGCGGATTGGCCGAGTGGAGCGTATTTTGCACCAGTGCTGTAAAGCATGACTAGTCCTAGAGCCAGGAGAGACAAGACGGTGAGGATGAGCACATATCCGACTGCTCTATGAAAAGCGGCTAAGCCCATACCAACCACTGTGTGGGTATGTTGTCGTAGGTTGTCTTGAAGGCGCGCTCTGTATCGGCGACAGAGCGCGCACTTCGGACCAACCTACGGTTTTTATATTTATCGCATTACGATGTCGGTGCTGATGGGAATAGAGACGGTGGATGTTTGCCTGGAGGGATCGGGTGTTTGTTTTTTAGTTTTTTTGGCTAAGGTCGTGTGGGCTGGTAAAGCGAGACGCATGCCGACGCGCAGACGACTCGGGTCGGTGAGTTGATGGGCATTTACAGCTAAGATTTTGTCTACGGTCGTATCATACTTGCGAGCTATGCTATAGAGGGTTTCGCCTGGGGCCACACGGTGAACGGCAACACTGGATGGGATGACTGTTTTTTTCGGTTTCGGCTGTGCCACTTTGGCGTTCGTTTTTGTTGGCGCCGGCGAGGTGGGGGCTGTAGCCGCATGAAGGCTTGGACTCGAGGTGTCCGGCGCTGGAACTGTGACAGTCCCAGAACGTTGAATGACGAGTTTTTGGCCTGCGCGGATTTTGTTTGGATCTTTGATGTTGTTCCATGCCATGAGCTCTTGGAGGCTTACTCCATATAGGGAGCGGATTTTTCCAAGAGTCTCTCCTGGCTTTATTTCATGGGTGATTGCAGTCGGTGATGGGGTCGCAGCAGGGTCTGGTGGTGAAAGTAGGGTCTGATTTTCAGCGAGAACTTGTTGTGGAGCCGTCGCCGGTGTGGTCGTGGCGAAGGGTTCCTGCATGCCTCCGTATCCTGGCGGCACTCCGTCGGAGAGAGAAGGGGGAGTGTAAGGGATGCTCGCCTCGGGCAGTGTGGTGGCAGTGGGAGGTGGAGTCGGGCTTGCTGCTGCTAGGGGAGGAGTTGCCTGAGGCGGCGTTGGAGCTTGGGTGGCTAGTGCGGGCTCAGGCGCTGGAGTGGGCGTCTGCACCGTGGGAGCTGGGGGCTCGGGGACGGAGAGACGAGCCTCAAATGTGGGTGTCGGGCTTTGAGGGGCGGGTGCAGAGGTTGTAGTCTCGACGCTCGATAATCCTGCTGCTGGTTCGCTCGATGAGGTGGATGTTAGCTCAGTCCCAGTGCTGGGCTCGTAGGTGTTATAGTTAGCCGGATCTGGACGCGGGGCTTGGGTGTAGTCCATGTGCGCAGCGTCGAGATTGGGGGTTTTGAGGAGGTTATAGATACTGATGCCGCCGATCACGAGGACGTGAAGAGCGAGCACTGCGATGAAGACGGTCACGAGTTTAAGACCGCCGGTTTCGTTTTGTGGGGTTTCGTTTTCCATAGGTTGGTGTTAGGTTGAGGTTGTTATGTGGTTTTGTGGTTGAAGTTTCGTCAACACGTATTGACGAAACGTCTCGCCGCGATGTTTGTAGTCTCGAAACATGTCGAAACTTGCGCATCCGGGCGAGAGGAGGACAGCTTCTCCAGCACGGGCTAGTGAAGCTGCTCGATTGACCGCTTCCTCGAGGGAGTCGGCCAAAGTGGTCGGGAGGTGAGCTTGCCACGCGGATTGAATTTTGTGGCGGGCTTCACCGATGAGGACTGCATGGCGGGCGTAGCGGGCGACAGCCGGGGCGATACTGGCGAAGTCGAGGTCTTTATCTTTGCCGCCAGCGATGAGGATTGTGGGGCGATCGAGGGCTTCCAGGGCGCGGACGACGGCATCGAGGTTTGTGCCTTTTGAGTCGTTGACGTAGAGGACGCCGTTTAGGGTGGCTATGGGTTCGCAACGGTGGGCTTGGGCTTTGTAGGAACGGAGGGCTTGAAGGGTGGCTTCGCGTGGGATGTGGAGGGCATCGGCGGCTGCAAGAGCGGCGAGGAGGTTTTCGGCGTTGTGTTTACCGATGAGCTGAATTTCTTGGATGGAGAGGCAAGGGGTGCCGTGGGCGATGAGTTGGTTGTTTTCAAGTTTGTAATCAGCGTGTGGATAGAGGTGCGGCGAGGCTGTGAAGGTGATGGATTGTGCGCGGGGAGGGAGGAGAGGGGTGAGGTTGGCGTTGTGGATGAGGGTGTCGCGGGGCGTCTGGCGTGCGGTGAGTTTCCATTTGGTGCGGGCGTAGGCTTCGAAGGAGTCGTAGCGGTCGAGGTGGTCGGGGGTGATGTTAAGAATGAGGGCGATGTGAGGGTGGAAGAGGTGGGTTTGCTCAAGTTGGAATGAGCTGACCTCGAGCACGAGGTAGTCTAGGTGGTGGATTTGATCGAGGATTTGTGTGATAGGAGTGCCGATGTTGCCGGCGGCGATGGAGCGTTTACCTGCGGTGATGAGGATGTGATGGATCAGCTCGGTGGTGGTGGTTTTGCCATTGGTGCCTGTAATTGCGATGATTGGGCAGGTGAGGTGTGGAGCGACGAGGTCAAGCTCGGATGTGAGTGGGCTGTCGTGTGTGAGAGCTTGAATTTCTGGGCGGCGAGGGTCTATACCCGGGCTGATGAAGGTGCGGGTGAAAGGAGCTTGGGAAGAGATGAAGGATTGCACTTTGGGGTCGCGAGGAGAGCCTAGGATAACGGGGATGGAGAGTTTTCGAAGGGTCTCAGCAGCGGCGCGAGAGGAAGGGGTGTCGTGCTCGTCCCATGCGGTGAGGCGTTCTCCTTGCTTGTGGAGCCATTGTGCAGTGGCGAGTCCGGATAGGCCGAGGCCGAGGATCATTGTGTGAGATGGGTGGGATGCTGTGTTCATCTGAGCTTGAGGCTGGTGAGGGCTAAGACAGCGAAACCGGCGCTGAGGATCCAGAAGCGGATGGTGACTTGTGTTTCCGTCCATCCTTTGAGTTCAAAGTGGTGGTGGAGGGGGGACATGGCGAAGATGCGTTTACCTGTTAGCTTGAAGGAGGCGACTTGAAGCATGACGGAGAGTGCTTCAAGGACGAAGACACCGCCTGCGATAACGAGGAGGAGTGGTTGGCAAACGCAGATGGCGATGACGGCGAGTGCGCCGCCGATGGCAAGGGAGCCGGTGTCGCCCATGAAGACGCGGGCGGGGTGACAGTTATACCAGAGGAAGCCGAGAGCTGCTCCAGCCAGGGCGGCGGTGAAGATGACGAGTTCGTTACTACCTGGAACGTAGGTGAATCGGAGGTAGTTTGCCAATTCGACGTGGCCGGCGACGTAGGCGATGACGGCGTAAGTCATGGCGACGGTGGCGGTGCATCCTGCAGCTAGGCCATCTAGGCCATCGGTGAGATTGACGGCGTTGGAGGCGCCCATTACGACGAGGATGAAGAAGGGGAGGGTGAGAAAGCCCATGTTGTGGATTAGCGGTTCCTTCATGAATGGGATGTCGAGCCGCTGAACGATGGAAGTAGTTTGCGGATGGTGGATGAGGATGTAGCCGGCGAGGAGGGCGACGAGGGCTTGGGCGATGAGCTTGAATCGTCCGGCGATGCCTTCGGAGTTTTTGCGGGTGACTTTGATGTAGTCGTCGATGAATCCGACTAATCCGAGGGCGAGGAAGGATCCAAGGACAATCCAGACGAGGAAAATATCCCAGCGGCACCAAAGTAGGGTAGAGAGGGTGACGGCAATGATGATGAGGATACCTCCCATGGTGGGGGTGCCTTTCTTGCTGCTGTGGAGATCGGCGAGGACATGAACTTCTTCTTTGGATCGGAGAGGTTGACCAAGCTTGAGACGACGCAGGAGGCGTATTGTAAGGGGGCCGAGGAAGAGGCAGAAGAGGAAGGCAAAGATGGCAGCTCCCATGGCTCGGAATGAGGTGTAACGGAAGACGTTGAGGCCGCTGATCCAGATATCGTCGAATTTGTGGAGTTCGTAGAGCATAGTGGTTAGTTTTGGTAATGTTGTTGTAGGGCCTCTGCGATGGTTTCGAGAGCC
This sequence comes from Candidatus Methylacidiphilales bacterium, assembly GCA_025056655.1. Taxonomy (NCBI): domain Bacteria; kingdom Pseudomonadati; phylum Verrucomicrobiota; class Methylacidiphilae; order Methylacidiphilales; species Methylacidiphilales bacterium. Next base: position 15,232 of record JANWVL010000139.1, on the reverse strand, counting down.
ACAGATCTAGAGCCTTTGATGAGAAGTGCTGTGTGAGGTTGAAATTTTTCGATTGCGCGTGGTATGGCTTCGGAGGCAGATGGGTAGATAAATATGCGGGAGGGTGGGAAGCCGCTTAGTAGGGCGCCTTCTTGTATGGAAGCGGCGTGGGGGCCTACGGCGATGATCCAATCCAGTGGATGGGAGCCTGCGAAACGGCCTATTTCGAGGTGTTCTATGGGGGCGCAATCGCCGAGTTCGGCCATTGAGCCGAGGATGGCGGCTTTGTGTGGGATGTCGTTTAGCTCGATGAGTGTGGTGAGGGCAGCGATCATTGAGTCTGGATTGGCGTTGTAGCAGTCGTTGAGTAAGGTGCGTTGGTTTTGGAGAGAGATGATTTGCATGCGGAGGTGGGGCAAGCGGAGGTGAGCGATGGCGGCTTGAATTTCGGGGAGGCTGAGTCCAGCCCAGTGTGCGGCTGCGGAGGCTTGTAGGACGTTGTAGAGGAGGAATTTTGCTGGGGAAGGAAGGGTTGCGGAGATCGATCCGTGAGGGGAGTGTAGAGTGAAGTGAATTGAGTGGAGAGAGGAGTGATGAATTTCAGCACGCCATGTGGCGGTGGTGGATTCTAGGCCTACGAGGGTGGTGGGGGTGGTGGGGTAGCGATGTTGAATCCATGGGGTCCACGGGTCGTCAGCGTTGAGAATGGCTTGTCCATCGGGGGAGAGATGCTGAAGGATGGAGCTTTCCTCTTGGGCTACGGCTTCTTGGTTTTTGAAAAACTCGAGGTGTTCGCGTCCGATATTGGTGATGAGGACGAGATCGGGTTGGACGATCTGAGCTAGGGTGGTGATTTCGCCGGGGTGGTTGGTGCCGAGCTCTACGACGGCGAAATGGTGGGCTGGAGTAATTGTGAGGAGGGTGAGTGGGACACCAATGTGGTTGTTGTAGTTGGCGTATGTTTGGGTAATGGTGAAGCGGCGACTAAGGATTTGTGCGAGGATGTCTTTGGTGCTGGTTTTGCCGTTGGATCCGACGATGGCGATAACGTCAGCAGGGAGGGAGTTGCGGTAGTGGGCGGCTATGGATTGGAGGGCTTTGAGGGTGTCGTTGACGAGGAGTATGGGGAGATGGGGTGGAACGGGTTGGCTTGGGGGACGGGATAGGCAAAGGGCAGCTGCGTGTTTATCGATGGCTTGTTGGATGAAGTCGTGTCCATCGAAGCGGTCGCCTTGGAGTGCGAGGAAGAGATCGCCTGGTTGCAGGGATCGTGTATCGGTGTGGATGCGCTGGATGGGGGTATCGGCGTCACCTTGGATCAGGCGTCCTTGTGTCCAGGAGAGGAGAGTGGTGAGAGCAAGCTGCATGGTAGTTAGGGGTGAGGGAGTTGGTTAATGATTTGTCGGGCGACTTCGATGTCATTGAAGGGGGTAAAGATGGGGCCGATTTGTTGGGTGGTCTCATGGCCTTTTCCGGCGATGAGGACAATTTCTCCTGGAATGGCTTGGCGCAAGGCAGTGGAGATGGCTTCACGGCGATCTTCGATAATGAGGTAGTTGGTTTTGCCGATGGCATCAGCGCCTTCGGCCATGTCGTTGAGGATGTCGCTCAAGCTTTCGTAGCGGGGGTTATCGGCTGTGAAGATGGCGAAGTCTGCGTGTTGTAGGGCAGACTGTGCCATGAGAGGGCGTTTTGAGCGGTCGCGATTGCCGCCACATCCGATGACGATGGTGAGGCGGGAGGGGTGGAGTTGCCGAAGGGTGAGTAGTGCTTTTTCTACTGCATCAGGGGAATGAGCGTAGTCTACGATCGCGGTGGCGCCATTAGGTGTGGTGCCTGCTTTTTCCATGCGGCCTGGGACGTGGGGGGCTTGGCGGAGGGTTTCGATGATTTTTGGGGGAGGTAGACCTTTGAAATATGCGGCAGCGAATGCGGCTGTGGCATTGTAGACGTTGTAGTGGCCGATTAGTGGAATTTCGATTGTGTATTGAGTCTGGTTTATGCTGAGGGTAAAGCTTTGTCCGTGTGAGCGGAGGGAGTGGTTGGAGATGAGAATGGAGGGAGAGGCGGTGACGTTAAAGCCGAAGGTTTGGATTGGGTGTGGGAAATGTTCGGCACGTAGTTCTTGCGATAGGCGTAAGCCGTAGGTGTCATCTGTGTTGATGATTGCGAAGGGGTGCGGTTTTGAGGTGTGGGCAAGGGTTGTGAAAAGAATTTTTTTTGCTTGATAGTAGTTTTCCATGGTGCCGTGGTAGTCGAGGTGGTCTGGGGTGAGGTTCATGAAGATAGCGATATCAAACGGGATTCCCTCAGTGCGGCCTTGATGGAGAGCGTGAGAGGAGACTTCTAATGCAGCGGCGGTGAGGCCTTGTCGCTTCATGGTAAAAAACATGTGTTGTAGGTCGCTTCCTTCTGGAGTAGTGCGGGAGGCGGGTAGGATGCGTTGGCCGAGGTCGTAATGGACGGTGCCGATGAGTCCACAGGGGTGACCGAGTTGATTGAAGAGGTGTTGAACGAGGAAGGCGGTGGTTGTTTTTCCGTTGGTGCCGGTGATGCCGATGAGGGTGAGGTCTTTTGCTGGGTGTTGGTAAAAATGGGCGGATACGGGCCCGAGTTTTCTTCGGATATCTTTAGCATGAATGAGTGTCGAGGTTGTGGAGTTGAGGATGGGGAGCACTTCGAGCGCGATAGCGGAGGCGCCTTTTTTTGAGGCTTCTTCCGCGATTTGTTGAAGTGGCGTGTGGTCTGTGCTCCAGGCGAGAAAAAAATCTCCGGGTCGCGTTTTACGGGAGTCGTAGGAGATTCCGTGTATTTTGCGACGGGTGGTTCCGCGGATTTCGATGGGATCGAGGATGGGGATGAGCTCTTCGAGAATCATGGGTATTCCTCCGCATTGTAGTAGGATGAGATTTCGGGATCTATGGATACGGATCTTGATGAGGGTTTGGCTTGATGGAGTGGATATTGAGGAGCGGGATTTGTTGATTCTCTGGGGATGCCGAGATATTCAGCGATTTGTTCACCTATGTAGCTAAACCAAGGGGCTGCGACTCGACCGCCGTAAAATTCCTTGTTGCTTGGCTCGTCGACGATGACGAGGATGAGGACTTGTGGGTCATCTTCTGGAAAATAACCAATAAAGGAGGAAACGTATTTTTGGCGTGAGTAACTGCCGTCAATAAATTTTTGTGCTGTGCCGGTTTTTCCTGCTACGCGGCCTTCTAAGCCTTTTATATTTGCAGCTTGCGCAGTGCCATCGCGCGATACGACGCTTCTGAGCGATTGTGAGACGAGGCGTGCGGTATGAGGGGTGATGACTTGTCGAACGATTTGAGGTTTGTATTCTTTCTCTATTCGGCCATTAGAGTCTGTGATGCGTTTTATCACACGCGGCATCATGAGGCGGCCGCCGTTTGCAATGACACACATCGCGTTGGCCATTTGAAGCGGGGTAGCCGCAACTTCCTGACCTATAGGGATACGTGTGATAGAGAGTTTTGTCCATTGATGGACAGGTCGAAGGATGCCTGCGGCTTCACCTTGGTTGTGGAGGATTTGGGTGCGTTGACCAAAGCCGAATCGCCAAGCGTAATCGTAGAGGCGGTCTGCGCGTAGCATTAGAGCTATTTTTGCGAAGCCGATGTTGCTGGATTTCATCATAATTTCTTCGACGGTGAGAAGCCCGTGGGGTTGTGTATCGCGAAGCCATTCGTTTGCGTAGAAGAAGTGGCCGTTTTCGCAGTCGATGGTATCATCGAGATTGACGAGGCCTTCGTTAATAGCAGCTGCTAGGGTGACGATTTTGAAGGTGGATCCAGGCTCGAGGATGTCGGTGAGGCAGCGGTTGCGGACGGAGGAAAGTTGCGTAGGACGAAAGTTTGGATTAAAGCTTGGTCGATTACCCATTGCCAGAATTTCGCCGGTTTTGGGTCGCATAACTATGACATGAGCAGCGTGAGGACGGTGCTCAGCCATGATGCCATCTAGGCTTTCTTCGATGATGTGTTGGATACTTAAATCAATCGTAAGGGTAACGTCGTATCCATCTACGGGTGGAGTCTCATCGCGTATAAAAGCAGGGATAGGCCTTTGACGGCCGTCTTTGTCTACAACTCTCTCGCCAGGGATACCGGACAAGTATCTGTCCATGGCGCGTTCAATTCCGGCAGCACCGGTGCCGTTGTGATTTAGAAACCCGAGAAGGTTGGCCAATAGTTCTTGATTGGGGTAATTTCGTATAGAACGTTCTTCAAAAATCAATCCGGGTGTACGATAAGACCGTAGCCGCTCTATCACATCATGAGGGACATTTTGCTTAATGAGCAGATATCGATTTTTGGGATCTATAAGTCGTTGTAGGTGAAAAAGTGGGATATCCAATTCCTGCGCTATTGTTGGGATCACCTTGGGAGATTTCAAAATAAGTTCACAATCCATTCGCACATCATAAACTGTGATTGTCTGTGCTAAGGCTTGGCCATGAATATCAAAAATGCTGCCTCGTCTGGCGGGTAGTGGGATTTTTCCGACGTGTCTTTTCTCCGCGTATTGTTTGTATTTTTCTTGATGAATGAGTTGTATGTGAATCAGACGAAGAGATACCGCTGTGAACCCGATCACCATGAAAAATATGGGGAGGAAGACACGATACTGAATGATTTTCATCGGACAGCACCTCCCTGGGTGTGAGATGCGATGCGGTCATTACCTCGCTGAATATAAATCACAGGCACTTCGTTAATACTGACGAAGTTGTAGTTGCGGATTCTCCGTTTCAACTCTTGGGGAGCTTTTAAATTATCTAAATCAGCTTGTAAAACGGCAGTCCTTTGTCTCAAGAGTGCATATTCTTTCTCTAGACGAGCGGTCTCTTCAGCCACGGTGATGATTTGGTTTTTGTAGTGCAAAAACAAAAGTCCAAGCACTGCTAGAAATACGAGCATCGCGCCCCAACCTAGTATTGGAGCCCAATGAAGGTTGGCAGATGAGAGGCGGCGATTTCTACTCATATTTGCCTCCTATTTTGTAGGCAATGCGGAGACGGGCAGAGCGGCAACGTGAGTTGTCACGTATTTCATTCTTATCAGGCAGCCATCTCTCTACTTTTGAAAATAATGCGAGTGCCCCGTTTTGTTCTCCCTCTCGGGTCTGGGCATAGGATGCGTGGTGATGCCGCATAAAGTGTTTCACCAAGCGATCTTCTCCAGAATGGAAACTGATGACCGCCAGCCTGCCTCCTGGCTTTAAGCCCACTACCGCTCCTTCAAGGCCCTCTCTCAACGCCCCTAGTTCATCATTCACAGCTATCCGTATGGCTTGAAATAAACGCGTCGCAGGATGTATTCGGGAAGCGCGAGAGGTCTTCACAATCTCACAAGCGAGCTGGGCTAGCTCTCTGGTGCGTTTCCATGGGGTCAATTTGCGTCGTCTCACAATCGCTCGCGCTAAGGTGCGGGCATGACGTTCGCCTCCGTATACGGCGATCACCTCCCTTAAGGATTCTTCACTCCATGTATTCAAAACCTCTTCTGCCGTTAATTTTTGGCGTTGATCCATCCGCATGTCTAGAGGACCATCCTCCATAAAACTAAACCCTCTCTCGGCCGAGGCGATCTGGGGCGAGGATAACCCTAGATCCATGATCACCCCATCAACTTTTGGAATTTGCGCTGTATCAAAAAGCTTTTTCATCATTCTGAAATTCTCCCGGTAAAAACAGAAATGGTTTCCCCATCGAACTTCGAAACGTTTAGCTGCTCGAGCCGCCTCCTCATCTTGGTCCAAAGCCCAGACTCGACATCCTCGTTCCAACAAAGCCAACGAATACCCTCCTCTTCCAAAAGTCGCATCCAACCAAAATTCGCCTTCGACGGGCTGCGTCGCTTCCAAAAAGCGCCCAAGCAACACTGGCACATGCTCCACTTCATACCGGCCATTCATTAGCTCACACCCGACTTTGATTGATGGAGTTGCTTTAACAACTCCTCCACCAATGGCATCCCGCGTTGCTCCTTCCATGTCTCCGCAGCCCATATTTCAAAGTGGTCGCCCCTTCCGCACATCACCACGTGCTTGCGCAAGCCCGCATGCTTTCGCAACCGTTCTTTAATCATAAAACGACTCTGCTTGTCTCGATCCCATTGAATAAGCTGAGCAACAGCATACAACGCCCGTAAATGCTCACGGCGCGGGTCATCCTCCCCGAGGAAACGCCATTCCTCCTGTAGGCGGCTAAGCCATGAAGCAGGATAGACACGCAGACACCCTTCCGCCGGGAAGGCGTATAGGTAAGTCTCAAAGATCTCCGAACGCCACTCAGCGGGAATAGCCACACGCCCTTTTTCATCCAACGACATACAAAAAGTATCCGTATAAGTTGCGACCAACGGTGGTGGCGTCATAAAGACTAAATTTCAATCCCCACTTTTTCCCATTATTCCCCACTTTTGTCAACGCTATTCCACGCAAATTCCTTTCAAAACACCTTGAACAGCAACGATTAACAAAGACCCTTTTTACTAAATATGCGTAAAAAGTCTAGCCCGTCATCATATTGTGTCTTCGTAAAAGACCCATACTATAGGCTGTATAGTCTGGCAACAAAATTCCTGAATTTTTTTAATTTTTATTTCTAGACCCTTTTGTTCCCAGTCTAGGAATTCCTCTGCCCCACCCTCACTCCCCAAGAATAGTTCCGATAGCGATTGGATGTCCTAAAATAAAATCTCTGGCATGCATCCGCCGTCGTCCTTCCAGTTGCACTTCTCTCAAGAGCAAGCCGCCAGTCTCTCCGCACGCCACAAGAATTCCGTGACGATCTGTTCGCAACACTTCACCCGCACGTCCTCGAGCACGCCTGGACAAAATCGTCGAATAAATCTTCATCACGCCGCTACACCCGTTAGCTAAGCGAACGGTTGTATATGCCCCTGGCCACGGCTGTAAGGCTCGGATCTGCGCATCAATTGCTTCGCGACTCTGCGTCCAGTCTATCTTACCATCCTCGCGTAGAATTTTTTTTGTCCACGAAGGCTCTCCCGACTGAGGGATTCGTGTAATCTGCCCGCTCTGAATACGTCTCACCGCCTCTATGATCATCTTACTTCCCAGCTCTGCAAGGCGATCATGAAGCGTCACTGCCGTTTCTCGTCTTCGCAAACGCACGCGTTCCTGTAGAAAAATATCTCCCGTGTCCAATCCTTCATCCATCCACATGATCGTCACACCTGTCTCTTTTTCTCGATTTAATATTGCCGTCTGGATCGGCGAAGGACCGCGATATTTTGGCAACAGTGAAGCGTGGATATTCAAGCAACCAAGCCGCGGCAAATCTAAGACGGGGCGTTTCAATATCTGCCCATAGGCAGCCACGACCATTAGATCCGGAGCTTCATACCGCAACTGCTCCAAGATTCCCCCTTCGTGAAAACGTTCGGGTTGATAAATGCGGCAGCCAATTTCAAAAGCGGCTTTTTTCACAGGCGAGGGCTGGCAGGCCAACCCGCGCCCCGACGGGCGATCAGGCTGTGTGACCACTGCGATTATTCTCACCCGATCGTCTTTTGCTAGAGCGTTTAAAGCTGGCACAGCAAAAGCTGAAGTGCCGACAAACACAATCTTCAAACTTTGACTCATGCCCCAGCTCCGCTAGTGATTCACACTTACCTCAGTCTATAACCCATCCTCCATTGTGAAAGCAAGCCTCATCCCTCTGGAGATCGCTCTTGAAATGTTGCGTCGCGGAGAGTGCGTAGCCATTCCTACGGAGACTGTCTACGGCCTAGCCGCTGATGCTACGCGTCCAGACTCAGTCGCTCGCATCTTTGCTTGGAAAGGCCGTCCAGCTTTCAATCCACTCATTGTCCACGGATCCTCATACGAAGCGCTGCTACCGTATGCGCATTTCAACCCGCTTGCTGAGAGACTGGCTAAGGCTTTTTGGCCTGGTCCCTTGACGCTGGTGCTCCCCAAAAAGGAAACGATCCCTGAAATCGTCACCGCTGGACACGCCACCGTAGCCGTGCGCGTCCCGAATCATCCGTTAACTTTGACTCTCCTCCGAGAGCTGGATTTTCCTCTTGCAGCACCTAGCGCCAATCGCTCCGGGCGCATAAGCCCGACTTGTGCGCGTGATGTCATGGATGAATTTGAGGCATTTCCTTTAGGCATTTTAGATGGAGGCCCGTGCTCAATAGGGCTTGAATCCACCGTCCTTTACGTGCCGCAAGAGCCTGATCGCCCTCCTAAAATACTGCGACCGGGAGGAGTTGCTCTAGAGACGCTGCAGGCTTTTTTGGGGCAGCCAATCGATATAGAGTCAACCGCTTCGCCAGAGGCCGGATATCGTTCCCCTGGCCTTCTGAGCACTCACTATGCGCCAAGCAAGCCTCTTCATCTTATCTCGCCGGAGGAGCCTCATGATCCCCCTCCGCGTGCTGCTTGGATTGGCTATGGGGCCACGACGCCTTCTGGTTATGATAAGATTTGGAATCTTTCGACTGCTATCGATAGTATTGAAGCGGCACCGCGTTTATTTCAAGCGTTGCGAGCCTTTGATCGTGATCCGACGTTGCTAGTGGCTTACGCATGGGAATGGCCAGAGGAAGGGCTTGGCCGCGCGATAAACGATCGCCTTCGCCGTGCTTCGACGAAAAAAAATTTGCCTTAAGTGAAACTGATACTTTACTAGATGCGTATCACGATATGCTCCAAGACTCACCCGTAGGCAGTGTATTTGCGGAGACTCCATGTGAGAGGAGAGCAATTCATCTTTTTCGAGAGCATTATGAGAAGGCTGCACAGGAGCTGGGGAAGACGCCCTACGCCATTCCAGTGATTGAGCGTCGAGATGGCACACATCTTTTGGGGAAGAACTCAGTCATGCCGCGTAGCGATCGCTGTTACGTCTTCGATTTGCACACGCTGAAATTTCTCAGCTGTGCCATTTTGGATCTAGCCAAAAAGGTGGATCAAGGGCGAATTATTGGAGTCTGGCAGGACTTCGACTACTACAGGGAGGAAGACGCGCGATTCAAAGCACTAGCTCAGACTTTTGAATCCATACGTGTCTGGGGTTGTGGGCAGACTCCATCGAGGCGCAAACGCGTGGATTTCTGTCAGACACAGGACCCGCGCATTCTCAAGTATTGGATCACGCTCTTTCGGAGTGCGGGATGCCGTGCAGTTCTGATAGCTCGCCAAATCAATAAAACGAGCGATCCTGCAAAAAAACGTTTTGTCGGATTTTACACCTTCAATCCGTATATGGTGAAATGGATAGCCTGGCGCTTTAATCTATGCTGTTGTGGCATCGGCAAGCTCTTTGATCAGTGGGAAGATGAACTTCATTTGCCTCAGATCAAAATGTCTGAATTGCGGGCTATTGAAAAAGGCCAACGTTTCTGAAACGCAATCTCTGTCCATTCGATAAAGGCTCGCCACGGCAGTTGGCTTGTGTATAAGGCTACAAATTTTCTATGAAAGTTGCAGTAGTCACCGGTGCAGCCGGCTTTCTTGGGAGCCATCTTACGGATCGTCTCTTGGGGGAAGGTTATCAAGTTATCGGGATAGATAATTTCCTCACTGGGCATGCGGATAATATCGCGCATTTGGCTCGCGAGCCTCGATTTTCCTTTATTGAGCAGGATGTTACAGAATTTATACATGTGCCTGGAGCGGTTCATGCGGTTTTTCATTTTGCATCGCCTGCGAGTCCGATGGATTACCTTGAGTTGCCGATTCAGACGTTGAAGGTGGGTTCTTTAGGCACGCACCGGTCGCTGGGTCTTGCAAAGGCGAAGAAAGCGACCTACCTCTTAGCGTCGACATCGGAAGTCTATGGTGATCCTCTCGTGCATCCTCAAAAGGAGGAGTATTGGGGTAACGTAAATGCGATAGGGCCGCGTGGAGTGTATGATGAAGCGAAGCGTTTTGCCGAAGCTATGACTATGGCTTATCATCGCACGCATGGTGTCGATACCAAAATCGTGCGGATTTTTAATACTTACGGTCCGAGAATGCGGCTTCGTGATGGGCGTGTAGTGCCGTCATTTATTGGTGCGGCGCTTCGTGGGGAGCCGCTTACTGTCTTTGGGGATGGTTTACAGACGCGAAGTTTTTGCTACGTCTCGGACTTGATTGACGGAATTTTTCGGCTTTCTCAATCGCCCTACCATGAGCCGTGCAACATCGGCAACCCGGATGAAATGACGATCCGGCAGTTTGCAGAGAAGATTATTGCGATCACTGGCTCTTCGAGCACGATTGAATATAAGCCACTGCCTCAAGATGACCCGAAACAGCGGCGTCCTGACATTACTCGCGCTAAGGCTTGGCTGGGGTGGGAGCCTAGGGTATCGCTCGATGAAGGCCTTAAGGCGACGATTGAATATTTTCGTCCTCGAGTTTTTTCGAACTGACTATTTGTGAGCTCTGTGTCTCGCTGCTCTTTGATAGTGCGAGGGCTATTGGGCGTGCTGCTAGCGGGGTTTTTTTGCTTTCAACTTTATCTTGCTGGGCTTTGGGCTGAAGAGCCGCAGGAGGCTACGAAGAAGGAGCATGTGCCAGGTGCTACATCGGCAGCGGAAGAAAAAAAGGCGGAGCCGTTACCGGGCGAGGAGAAGGAAAATCTCTACGAGGAGAGTCTGCTGCTGGCGAAAGTGATTGAGTTGATTCGCGAGCATTATGTTGATGAGTCGAAGACGAGTTATTCTCAACTTTTCAAAGCTGCGCTGAGGGGGATGGTTGCTTCGCTGGATCGGCACAGCCAATTTCTTGATGAAAGAGAGTTTAAGGAGTTGCAAGAGGAGACGGATGGGGATTACGTCGGCGTCGGGATTATTTTAGGGGAACAGGAGGGGCGTCTGGTGATCCTTGCGGCGTTTGAGGGATCGCCTGCGGCTCAAGCTGGGATTCGTCCGGGGGATTGGTTGCATAAAATCAACGATGTTGCTGTCGCGGGTATGACGATAGATGAAGCGGTGGCGCTTTTGCGTGGAAACAGGGGTGAACGGGTGACGATCACTGTGCTACGACAGGAAAGGAAGCCGCTTGATCCCGATAAGCAGGCTGTATCGAGTGGGGAGATGGCGGCTCTTAAGACGTTGAGTTTTGAGGTTACGCGGGATCGGGTGCATGTGAGTAGTGTGAAGGACGTCGGGCTTGTTTCGGAACGTCGAGCTGGAGAGATGCGGATAGGATATGTCCGTCTGGAGCAATTTGGGTCGGCGACGGGAGATGAATTTCGAGCTGCGCTCAAACGGCTTGAGGAGTTGGAAATTGAGGCGTTGATTCTTGATTTGCGAAATAATCCTGGTGGTCTTTTGGATGCGGCGGTGGAGGTGGCTGGTGCGTTTCTTGAGTCGGATAAAATCATCATGACTACGGAGGGGCGCAGTGGGTTGGCTACGATGACGTATCGTGCGCGTGGGTTGACGCCTCCTAAGAAATGGCCGCTTGTTGTGTTGGTGAATGGTTTCTCAGCGAGTGCCTCGGAGATTGTGGCTGGGGCGTTGAAGGATCATAATCGGGCGATGTTGGTTGGTGAGAAGACTTTTGGCAAGGGGTCGGTGCAATCGGTGGTGGCTTTGGATGAAAAGAATGGGCTGCGGTTGACGACAGCTTATTATTACACTCCTCGCCGGACTAAGATTCATGGAGTGGGGATCGATCCGGATATTGTGGTGCCGATTACGCTGGAGCAGGAACGAGCTTTGTATCAGCATCGGTGGGAACGGTATTTGAGGAGTGGTGCGGATGCGCGGATTGATTGGACGGTGGAGGATCCTCAGATGGAGCGGGCGATTTCTGCGTTGAAGAGTGTGCTGGTGCATCGCCAGCAGAGTGGTGGGAACGGTGCGACTAGGCCTTGACGAATTCGAGGTTGATATTTCTGACAGCTGGTGTGAGGCCTGCGTCGGCTGCGCGATCGAGGAAGATGCGGAGGGACTGTGTGGCTTCTGGGGTGAGGTAGAGGGTGACATCGTTGACGTAGCGGGAGATGAATTCATCGGTAAGGGAGGTGGGGGTGCCGCGGGAGAATTGTTGGGCGTATTCGAGGGCTTCGGGACGGTGGTCGAGGGCGAATTGGATTGAGGATCGGATGAGCTTTGCGACTTGGCGTTTGAAGCGGAGGTCGAAGGATTTGCGGATTACGTTTAGGCCGAGAGGCAAGGGGAGTCCGCCGGTTTCTTGTGCCCACCAGGCGGCTAGGTCGAGGCTTAGGGTGAGGCCGTGGTCGGGGTAGGTGAGTTGGGCTTCGTGGATGACGAGGCCGATGTCGGCTTGTTGGTTTTGGATGGTGGGGATGACTTGTTCGTAGGGGACTTCGATTAGGTTGAGGTCGCCGGGGCGTTTTTTGAGGTAGAGAAGTAGGGCGAGGAATGCGCTGGTCATTTTGCCTGGGATTGCGATGCGAGAGCGTGCGATTTGTTCTGGGGTGAGGGATCTGGGGCCGACTAGGCGTGGGCCGAAGTTTACTCCGAATGATGCGCCGCAGGGTAGGACGGCGTAGAGTTTGTGACAGTAGGCGAAGGCGTGGACGGAGACGGCTGTGACGTCGAGCTCGGCGCGGAGGGCGCGTTGGTTGAGGGTTTCGATATCTTGGAGGATGTGTTCGAAAGAGATATCGGGGGAGGTGACGAGGCCTTTGGTGAGGGCGTAGAACATGAAGGCGTCGTCGGCGTCGGGGGTGTGTCCGAGTGTGAGGTGCATAGGAGGGGATTAGAGGCGGCGTTTGTATTCGGCTGCGAGGGAGGCGTAGGTCTCCATGCGGCGGCGTAGGTCGGGTTGGTTGTCGAGTTGGGAGACGGGGTAGGGGATGCGGTAGGTCCAGTTGGTTGGGTCGGCTTTGCCTGGGACGTTGAATCGGCCGGTGTCTGCGAAGACGTCGGTGATCATGGTGATGACCATCCATGCGTTTGAGGAGAGGATGGCGCGGAGGTAGCCGAAGTGGATTTCGTCGGTGTATTGGCGTGGGGGGTTTTGGGCGAGGTGTGGGAGGCCGGCGTAGTGGAGGATGGCTTGGATTTCGGTGCGTGCTTTGGTTGCATCGGTTTCGTTGTCGGAGTCGATGTCTTTCCATGCTTGTTGCCAGGCTAGGGCGAGGGGCATGAGGTCGTGGGTGGCGGGGGCTGCGACGGAGAGGCGGCGGTATGTGCTGGGGGGGGCGTAGTGGCCATCGGGGGTGCGGAGGAATGAGGGGATAGAGAAGCCTGGGATGCCGAGTTTTTCGAGGGAGGGCCAGACGTAGTCTGGGACGACGCCGAGGTCTTCGGCGACGACGGTTGTCTCTCCGGCTGCATCGAGGATCATGGAGAGTAGTTCTTCGCCTTGGGCGCGATTGGCGGCTTTGTGTTCTTCGGTGTCGTCTGGGTATGGTTTGAAGTGGGGGAGTCGGCCGCCGGTGTGGGCGCGGGCTTCTTCTTCGGTGAGGGGGAGGAAGAAGTCGTTTCGATCGGGTGTCCAAGGGAAGGAGTAGAAGCGGTAGAAGCCGAGGACGTGGTCGATGCGGAAGATGTGGAAGGCGCGGGAGATGTTGCGGACGCGGAGGCGCCACCAGTCGAAGTTTCTTTGGCGTAGGACGTCCCAGCGGTAGAGGGGGATGCCCCAGTTTTGTCCCCATTTTTCAGTGAAGGGGTCGGCTTTGAAGACTTTTTCTGGGGGTGCGCCGCCGCACCATTCGAGGTCGAAGATGGAACGGTCGCTCCAGACGTCGGCGGAGTAGCGGGAGATGCCGATGGGGATGTCGCCCATGAGGAAGACGTTTTTGGAGGTGGCGTAGGCTTTGACGGCTTCCCATTGGCGGTAGGCGATCCATTGGACGTAGATGAAGTAGAGGAGTCGGCGTAGGGCTTCGTGGCGTTCTTTGGGGTGGAGGGTGAGGAGCCAGGCGTTGGCACGGCGTGGGGATTGGTGTTCTTCGGGCCAGGTGGGCCAAAGTGGCCAGCCGTGGTGGCGTTCCATGAGGAGGCGGAAGAGGGCGTAGTCGTAGATCCAGTCGGTATGCTCGGTGATGAAGGCGGCGAAGTCGCGGTCGCGGGAGTCGCCGGTGCCGTAGGTGTTTTTGTAGAAGGAGTCGAAGGCGGCTTCGAGGAGTTGGCGTTTGAGTTTTTTGACTTTTTCGTATTGGACGGGGCCGTTGCGGAGGGATTTGAGGAGGGTTGGTTTGGCGATGGTTTTGAATTTTGTTGGGGAGAGGTCGGGGATGGATTCTGGGCGGATGTCGAGGAGGGAGGGCTCGATGGCCATGGCGGAGATGGCGTTGTAGGGGGAGTTGTCGTCGCTGGTTTCGTTGATGGGGAGGACTTGGAGGATGTTGAGGTGGTGGCGGGCGCAGTAGTCGATCATTTGGCGGAGGCCGTCGAGGTCGCCGATGCCGAGGTCGGTTTCTGTGCGGATGGCGGTGACGGGTTGTAGGATTCCGGCGAGTGGTTGGTGTGGTGAAAGTTTCATGGTGAGGGGTAGGGTAGTGGATTTTTTGGATGTGGGCAATAGCCAAGGAGTGCGAGGGGTGAGGTTTGTGAGGTGGGAGGAGGGTGGAGGGAGTTTAATCGGTGGGGGGCGGTTGGAGGGTGGGGATGAGGCGTTGCATGAGGAGGAGTGCGAGTTGGTCGGATTGTTCTTGGAGTGGAGTTTTTGGGGAATTTGGTCGCTTTGGGGAAGGGGCAGGGGCGGCAGTTGCTAGCTCGTCGGTGTGGGCACGGGCGAGGATGCTGCCGGGGAGGGTGAGGTCGTAGGCGGTGGCTTTGATTTGGTAGGGGGATTCTTTTTGGGGATCTTGGGTGGTGGGTTTTTTGTGGACGAGGAGTTCGATGGCGATGTCTGCGTTTTTGCGGATGAATTCGGTTTGGGGGCGGTTGTGGCTGCGGGTGAGGGCGTGGAGGAAGTTGTCTGCGGTGTCGTATGCGCGTTGGAGTGGGGCTGCTAGGTCTTCGTCGACGAAGCGGACGCCGGCTTCGAAAAATGGTGCTGCGAAGCATTCGTCTATGGTGCGGGCATCTGCGGGGGGGATTTGGGGTTCGTTGGGGGATTGGTTTTTTTCTGGGTTTGGGTTGGGGACGATGGATTCAGGGGAAGAGGGGGTGGGGGGGATTTGGTTGCGGTTGATGTAGATGACGATGCGTGGTTTATCGGCGGCGATGTATTTTTCTGAGAATTTTTCGATGATGGTGCGGCGGGGGATGGTGGTGAGGTTGTTTTGGCTCGGTGCGGGGGAGGGGGTGAGGAGGAGGATGGTGAGGCTGAGAGGGGCAAT
>JANWVL010000138.1 GCA_025056655.1 Candidatus Methylacidiphilales bacterium | reverse complement strand
GATTTCTTCCGCCGTCGCCATACCGGTTGACAGGATGATAGGCTTGCCCGTTCGCGCCACGCGTTGGATTAGAGGATGATCCACCAGCTCAAATGATGCGATTTTATAAAGAGGCACCCCGAGCGACTCGAGAAAATCGACTGCCGTGAAGTCAAAAGGGGTTGAAAAGAACACGAGTCCGCATCGTTCCGCCTCTTCCTTCAACGCCCGGTGCCATTCCCACGGTGTTGAAGCTTCTTGATATAAGTCATAAAGATATCGCCCCGCCCACAGGGGGCTATCCCGGATGAGAAATTCAGGACGATCTGAACGAATGGTGATCGTGTCTGCCGTATAGGTTTGCAACTTCACAGCGTCGGCACCCGCCTCTTTTGCGGCGTGTACGAGATGTATAGCCTTGCTAAAATCTCCAAGATGATTAGCAGACAATTCGGCAACTATGAACACACGTCTCGCACAGCCTTTTCCCCATGCTTCTTTACGCACACTCATACAAAGGCTCCACAAGGTCTCCAACACTTGCGACTACATGGGCTCACGTAGCGAACCCTCGCGCTCAATATCTGACTCCCTCAATAACTCCAATCGTAAATATATTCGCTCACCATTTTCAACTATATACGCCCCCTTGTAGCCTCTGAAAGTAAGGGCACGAATTTGATCAATTATATCTTTCGCTTTATACCACCGATTAAGGTCAATATAGCTCACTGAAGACAAATCAGCCACGCGGTGAAATGTACCCTCAGAAAGATTCTGCCTAGTCCGACCATGCCGACCATATTTAATATCACACCAGTTCTTTTTAAATATGCATATACATGCCTCTTCCAATTTATAATACAAAGACTCCCCCGTATCGGTTATATCAATGTCTATTTTGATCCGATCGATGATGTCGCCACTATCAATTCCCTCATCTATCCAGTGAATCGATGCACCTGCCGGGGTCTCATCGATAATACTCCATACATTTGGATGAGCCCCGCGATTGTAGGGCAGGTAGCTAGGATGGATATTTACAATCCCTCTTTGAAAAATGTTGATAATCTCTTTTTTAAGAATAAAACCGAAATATGCACACACACCTATATCTGGCGACAAATGAGATATACTTATTACGGTATCGCTTGATCCCAGCATCGCTGCATCTATAACTGTCGGACTAACATTTTTCACAGCTTCTAGTATTTTTGACCTATACTTTGCTGTTGAATAAGGATGAAGGACAATTCCAACAATATTTTCTCCACGGTCTATAAGCCATTTTGTAATCTCATATCCCACTCGATTGTTAACAAAAAGCATTATTTTCACTATATTAACCCTGCACTTATGTATGATTACAGTCCATCACTTGGATCGATGGAGTAGATTAGATAGTATTCTATACTTTCCATGCCCATCGATTATTTTTTGGTTTTGTGTTATTAGAAGTTGTCTTCGATCGTAATGCGACATCATTACGGCGATCGCTTCACGTAAGGACTTTGCCTTCATACCATTCTCTATCTCTGCGAACACGGCACGTTTGCCTTCTAAAAGATTATTGTTAATCATATGTTGGTTTGAAGCCGTCGTAAGGGTTACCATCGGAACACCCATAAACATGAGTTCCCAGCAAGTAGAGCTGGCTGATGTGACGGCAATATCCGCCCAATTCATCAAGGCAGGCATATCGGGCGAACTCCGAACGATTTCAATCCTAGTCTGCGGAGCCTGAAGCATGAGCTCATGCGCTTTGCTCTCGATTTGATCTCCAGCCGGGTTAAGCGGTCCCAACACGATCCGAGTGTGGACCTCCAATCCTTTCAGCGCCTCCATCACCTTCAGGGTGTAATTTCCGGGATCTGCGCCACCTAATGTAACGAGCACATTTCGCGGAATTTCCCTTGCTGTTCGACCCGCTATCCTTGAGCGGATGAATTCCTGCCGAATCAGCGCATATTCGGGACCTAAAAGGAGTCGCGCCGGACGACCCAATGAATAGGGCAATCGCTCTGCCCCTAGGTTCTGATTTAACAAGATATCACAATGGTATTTTCGGAGATGGCACGTGTCATCGATCACCAACACCCGCGGAGCCAAATCTCGGACCCGAAGTTGGTATTCTTCGTCAAAATGATATCCGTCGAGAATGATCCCGTCGGGCTGAAACTCTTGACAAATAAATGAGAGAGCGGCCAGATCCCGGCTGTCGGGATGAATCTCATCCAACAGGAATACCTCGTCTGCCGCGGTCTGTATCTTCTGCAACACGCCATCACTAGCGCACGATGTCACAAATATGCATTCAGCG
This sequence comes from Candidatus Methylacidiphilales bacterium, assembly GCA_025056655.1. NCBI lineage: Bacteria > Pseudomonadati > Verrucomicrobiota > Methylacidiphilae > Methylacidiphilales > Methylacidiphilales bacterium. Next base: position 307 of record JANWVL010000138.1, on the reverse strand, counting down.
CCTTGCTCGCGAGCAGCTTCAGCCAAGGCAATACAGCGCATCACGTGACCCATCCCGATCGTTGGGGATGCATCGGCGCGAATGATTATTCTTCGAGTGTCTGATCCCGATATCTTCAGGGCTGCTCTCCGACCGGGTGACCGACCCGGAAACTTGTCCGAGTCGGTTCAAAATGGGGAGGTCATCCATTTATAAATTCTCCGTTCCGCGATCGAAACTCCGAGTCCAAAATGCCCATCCAAAGCGTGTCCGCAAATCGATCTCCCCTCCATACCGCCTCGCGCGCTCGCCCCTCTTCGACAAAGCC
>JANWVL010000137.1 GCA_025056655.1 Candidatus Methylacidiphilales bacterium | reverse complement strand
CTTCGGCATCGCTTTCTCCTCGAAAAATCAAGCAATGCCAGCTTGCTAACCCTACTGGCTCACAGGCTGAGACTCGTGGTCAACAGGTACTTTATTGATTATTGATTAACCGTTCATAAATACTCATAATTTCAGAATAATGCTTATCTGAATTGTACTTTTTGTGTGCATGACGCCAGCCGTTGATGCCCATTTTAAACGCTATTTGTGGATTTGTTATTACATATTGTAAAGTACTAGCAAGAGCATCAACCGAGCCGACTGGTACAATCCAGCCATTGACATTGTGCTCGATAATTTCGCGAAATGCTCCTACATTACTCGCGATAACTGGTCTGCCCTGAGATAAAGCTTCAAGATTTGTAAGACCAAATGTCTCATTTAGAAGCGATGGATTCACTAGCACAAGACAGTGTCTGTATATATTCTGTAAATCGGAGCCAGTCAAATGTCCGAGCCAATGTATTGAATATGATACACCTAAATCACGTGCGCGTCTCTTCCAATAATTGATATTATCACCATGGCCTACGATTTTTAATGGTATCCGCGGTGGGGCAATCTTGGCATAGGCTCTTAACAACAAGTCTAGCCCTTTTTCTTCCGAAAGCCGACCCACGTAGAGTAGATAATGACCTAGAGCGTCAGGAGGTTGTGATGCAAAATCTGTATAGTTGTAAATAACGGATATTTTGCTACTGTCAAGGCCTAATCTGATAAGTTGATCGCGTTGATATTTGCTCACTGCGATGAAGTGATTTATTTTCTTTCGAGCACCAAGCGCATCGGATACATACGATTCTAGAGCTGACAACATTGACCGGATGATGCTGTTTCTATTACATCGATTAATGATGGCTTGCCAATATAAACGCCCTTGGCATGCATCACAAAATTTACCGTTCGAGCGCAAGGCATGTGTGGGGCATACTAGTTTATATTCATGCAATGTTTGTACGATAGGTATATTGAAATGCACGAGTGGTCTTAATATGCTGGCCGTTATTTGACCATAATATATATGGAGGTGTACAATATCAGGCCTGCGGTATTTAATTATCTGTTTAACTGCTTTGCGCGCTTCAAATGAATAAAGAAATCTGACGTAATCCGTGATGTATTCTGGTTTGGTTGTATTTATTAGTCGCAGTGGTTGGTGTGCATATAAATTTGTATATATATTATCATTGTGAAATGTCGATAAAGTGTAAACCTCATGACCGTGCTTATGCAGAAGACGCGCGAGTTCGAGAAAGTATTTATCACTGCCGCCTCTAATGTAATGATAGTTGTTTATGAGTAATATTCTCATCTTGACTTGAAGATACCAACAATCGAAAAGAATGAAAGTGTGTTTATAGGTTTAGTATTTGGAATACCACGACTGGCATAACGAAATGATTCTATTGAGCTCGTTTCGATACCATGAAACAATGCCTCAATGGCAGACAGAATGACAGTATTACGTAACGCAAGATTACTTTGCGTACGAAAATGACGCAGAGCATTTAGCTTACTGTTTGCATTTCCGGTGACAACAAAATCTGCCTCTTTGATCGTGAATGTCCACCAAGTGCTACGGTACCAGATGAGGCTGTTATGGGGTATAATTTCATAAGCGAGCTGTCCAATGACTTGATGATCGGGAGTAACATCATTTGGGGTTGGGCTAAGAACTATGTCGTAATCTGTAGAAAGATTGTGTAGTAATTTGATAAGACTATCCTTATGATGTTGTAATCTTCCATCGGGTAGACCGCAATATATTCGCTGACGGACGTTTAGACTAGCTATCGCTCTTTGTGATTCAAAACGTCGCTTCTTGGCGAGATTGATGTCACTGGAGTCTGTTAGATAAAACAGGGTTATTTCAGCTTTATTGTGGATCAATTCCATAAAATGATATAAACCAATGATCTCGTCATCAGGGTGTGGTACGAGGATAGCTACGTTATTTATATCTGGAATATTTATGTTGCGGTCCTGTTGATTATGCTTGTGTTTATATACACATCGGACCAGAGACGCACATCCAGAGACTATAAACTCAACGATATATTTATGTATGACTCGCGTCAATTTGTTCAAAGAGTCACGCCACATGACCTGTTTAACTTTAATAAACGATAACACCTTAATAAGTGTCACCGTAATCGGTGTCTTTCAGCAACCGCAACATACCCACACAACGACCATAATAAAAAAGACAGTGCCCTGAATTCAAGAATCCGTTCAACAAAGGCAGCAGGCAGCAAAATTAATATAGCAATCATGATCATTAGCGCGATTTGTTTATATTCTAAGTCCGAGTGCTTATATAATCTTACTGCGCGCAGTCTTAGATCGTAAAAAGCCAATAACAATAATATTAGTCCTACTGGTCCATAGTATACTAGGCAGGCCACAATAAAAACATCGTCGAAAGCTCCAAAAGACAATAATTTAGCAAACTCGCCTCCAAGAGTAGCAAGTTGGGCTTTAGCATTCATTTCATCGGCGCCATAACCAAGAGGCTTGAATGATGCCATAACCTCTCGACTTACTTCTGTAAGCATCCAGCCTCGTGACTTGGTGAAAGCTATTGACCAGTATTCTTCAGTCATAAGATTGTGTATAGACTCGTATGGTGAAATAGCTGTGCTCTTTTCTCGTACATACTCATTTTGTTCTAGAGAGCCAAAGATGAAGAATAACGATGCACCTGCTGCGCTAAATATTATATAGCGCACAACGAATTGTGTACGTTTTAATATATATGCAGTAATTAGTGGCACTAGTAGCGCTATAATGAACGCGGCGCGCTTGTAAGTTAAAAATATACCGACTAATAATGAAATATAGATGAGCCACCATTTATAAGACTCGAGAATTTTATTGGTTCTGACTGCATTGATGGCTGCATAGATTATAACTATCATCATGAAAAATGCGGCTGGAGCAGCTTTTCCGAAAGTACCATATGCGGCTCCCATTTTATCTAATTTGTCAGTTATTAAAGTGTGAATTGATGATAGTTCCAGTTCTATATCGGGGCCGCCAAAATATTTATCTCGAAATTCATCGCCCATGATATGTTGTACTGCGTTGATACTGGATTGTATTAGGGCAAGCAATATGACATAACCAAGCAACATTCTTAGATAGTGCGGACTAGGCAGGCTGCCTGATAAAACAATGATATAATAAATAGCTACATATCGCAGTGACGTGCGTATATTCAGTGCTGCCATTAGAAACGAGCCATCGTTGAGTAATGTAGATAGGAAAGATAAAAGCACAAAGAAGACAAGGGCATAATCAAACGTCGACGGCTTATAACTCGATATATGTCCACTAATCGCTCTGTTATAGATTAAAAGTGCCAATATAGCGTAAAGAAATAATTCCGGTAAAAGTTTAAGGTACAAGTATGAAGTCGGTGTTATATTTGTATATCCGTATATAGTTTCTTCGAATACCAGCCACGTTATAAATGTCGGCACTATAATGCTTGTGAGCCGTTTGTAAAACGTCATAGAGTGTTGCTCGTTATTTTATTCCGGATATTAGATTTATTATTAAATAATTATCTGGGCGTCTGATCTTATTGCATCAATAATATCCTGGGATAGCTCTATGGGATGTGCGAACTGTGAAGCAGAGAGTATCTTCTTGATGCTAGAGGCAATTGGCCTAAGCATGTTCTTCGTCTTTGGGGACGGTCTGAATGTGTATATAAACCATGCCCGTGTACGATAATAAATTCTTGCATGCCTGGCTGCATGCACACCGGTTGATATGTTTTTGACATCGAAAACAAAATTATCATAGAATGAAGGTTCGATGCCGCAGAACTTGCATATCTCACTGACGATACTATACGGGTCTGTCTTGAGCTGTGCAAAGTCGAATACTTTACACCTGCTGCCATATGCTTCGAGAAAATGTGGCAAATATTTATTCAGCCTATTTTGATCCAGAGCGCGTAAATAAATGGGCGTGTCCTTGTATACCGACTTGCCCAATTGAGCCTGAATATAATCTGTAAAGCTCATCTTACGTGGTAAATAGCCAAGTTGTGCTGCAAACTTATACCACGAGACCGCGCGTTCGACAGGGTCGCGTAGAACGAAAATAAATTTCGCTCTCGGCATGATATCTGCAATATGAATTGGTGTTCTACAATATAAATAATCCGGTGTCGATTCTAGCAATAACTTGGCGTCAGAATTGTGCCTAAAATACTTGATATAGTCTTCAAGGTTTTTGCCATTGTATCGTGCTGAACTCGGTAAAGGATAGTCTTTATCAAGAAAAAAACGTGTTTCTTTTACAACCGATGCGGCAATGTCTGGATGTTTAGAAAGCCAATTGAACAATGACGTAGTACCTGCTTTGGGCATGCCTCCGATGATCAGTAGGTCTGTATCCTTTAGGTTAGTGGTATGCATATATGGACACCTCGTATAACCCGTGATATTCAATGAACTAGGCCACTGAGGATGCAATTGAACGAGTCCGCCTCAAATTCCATGTCATATTGCTGCATAATTGAGCAGCGAAGTACGGTTTTACTTCGTTTATCCCGGGCAACGGCTATTCGTCCCATATCAGGCGTCCTGCGGGCACTATCCCAGCACACTGGAAGTACGAAGGTCGCTTGATGTTGAAACACGCTGACATCAACGTCATGGCAACGCTTGCACACGTCTGGTCCATGGTCCGGAATACCTTGGCGCCCATCGCTCAATCACGCAAACGCATGTTCTACCTGTGCCCGCGTTTTCGCGGTCGGGTCATTGCGCTCCTGTTGTGCCTCGGACAATGGCTTGTTCCTCTGGACTTTGCGCTGAATCTGTTGTCGGTAACCGTTCGCCTTTTTGCAAGGCATGACGCTCATCGGACGCATAGCCCTGTCTGCATTGACATCCCGGTGGTGTTGGCCGGGTCGAAGTCCGCCGAAGTGCTGGCTGTCGTTAGAATTGGCCATGTCAGTGACGATCTTGTGGATGAACTTACAGCCCTTATCGACATTCACCTTAAGCTTATAGATCTTGCCATACTTATAG
>JANWVL010000136.1 GCA_025056655.1 Candidatus Methylacidiphilales bacterium | reverse complement strand
GTCCCAACTCCGTAGGTCGTATTCCCTGCCTGACTATCCGTCTGCACCAACCGATTCCCCACCGCATCGTAATCCCACGTCTGTATCCTCTGCGGATTCGCGTTGTCTAATGTGCTATATTTCACTTCCTTGATCTGCCCTTTCCTGTAATATTGACTGAAATCCCTTATGAATGAACCGTGTTATTCCTTCTTAACACGTCGCTTTTACATATTCATTGCTGCCTATTACGCAAATATACCTTCAAAAAATTCGTTATCACATACGCTAACAATGAAGCAATCGCCAGCGTGTTCATGGCTAAAGATACCAAAAATCTTTTTCTATGCCCCCAATCCACATATGGCGTGTCAAAAATCTCTTGACTCAACATGTTGAAAATTAAATATGCAAAATATATATACAATCGGTTCTTCTGTAGACTAATGCTATGAGACCGACCATGACTAATATTGCCATCAGCATCCGCAATAAATTTATATAATCTATAAAATTACTTAGAACACTTAAATCGACATTCATGATCATAATTTTTTTTGTATTTATTGATTTCTGTATTATGGAATTCAATTTCCATATCTCTAAGTTTTTCTGATTGTGCATCTGTGGCTACTGATGCAGCTCCAGATCCTAAATCATCATCAATAAAATCGTCTAAATACCCTCGACTTATATCGGCAGCTCCAAGTGTAAATCGATGCTTCCGGACAAATGCAGTCCTAAACTCTAATGTCTGATTGCCATGGTGATCACAACATATCATTTTACATTCTCAAGTAATTGTCACGGGTCTTTCCGATAGTAATGGTCCTACAACTAAAGTCATTAATTATGTTCACTAATACAGAATTATGCCCACTATCGTGGAATTCATGTCAACACTTGCTACTATATACATTTGTTCAAATTTACTATTCTGATTTAAATCTTACTTATTATGCCACCCATATATTTCTCTTCTTAACCTCAAAATATGTTTTGACATAAAATACTGATTTATACTCTCTATCTGAGGCATCTCATCTTTCTTCAAAACAATAAAAAGATAAAGATCGACAAGGTATTCCTGCAACTTTTTTAGTTCATTCTCTGTAGCTATTACTCTTTTTTTGTAGACTGGTTTTTTGATGGCTAATTTATCTCCATTTCTTTGATATTTCATTTTAAGTTCTTCAAAGTTTACTCCCTCATAGGCTTCTACATTGATAAATCTTTCCTCCTTTAATACCACTTGCCCGGTGTTATCGTAGATATCTCTAAACTCGTTCGTGATATTTATGATCCTTCCTTTTTTATCCATAATCAGTAGTCTCAATATGGTGCAATCTAAGCATGATATGTAAGTGACATCGATTTTATCATAGGGAAATGTTATATACTTTTCTATACTAAGTTCTCTGTGATGATGCTGAAATATTACTTCTCCATTAACTACACATACAAAATTCAAAAAAATAGCTGCTATTACGTATATAATTTTCATTTGCACTTTACGTTCTCTGTAGTGTTGCATTTGTATCCGCATCCCCCACTTTCCATATCTTTTTTTACTGGTGAATCTCCATATTCACCACCATGAGAAAGACATATTATCTGAATATCTACCTCGCAGCATTTAGGATCGGCACACTTCCGCTTTTCAGCCTCTTCTATTGCCTGTTTAACTGCTTCACATAATTTTTCTGCTGGCAAGTCCCCCCCCCATCATTAGTATCTTTCATCTTGTGACCGTCACCAAATCCTCCCTAATTCAAATCATCAGCACCACATCCCACATACAGGTTATTCTTATCCCCGTGTTGCTGAACGTGCCAGATTTCTGTTTTTATCCATGTTATGACTGTCATGGCTTAATCTAATTAAAAACCCATTACATTAAATTACTATATCAAGATAACCCTATTTTTTGTTCTGTTTTGTATATCTATCTCTAATACTCATCTGATTTCTTTGAATCATTCTGACTTTCCTGCTGTTCCAGGTCTTCACTCTTGCCTATGTATTCCTCAATTCTGTAAATTCGCTCATGAAGAAAAAATATATACATCATCAATAGTATAATAGCTTGATACAATTTATCTACATCTTTTCCTATTAAAGAAATCAATAGGACGAATAGAAAGCACACCATTCCATATAAAATCATTGCAAATCTTCGTTTCATCACGCACACTTAGTTCGGATACATTCATCTAAAATTCTTATAGAATTAAGATAATCTCTTATTGCATTCACACATATAACTAATCCCATCGGAATCAAAGGCGCAGGGGTCAATGGATTACTTCCACAAAGCGCACCGACTAAACTAAATTTAAATAAAGCATCAATATGCTCATCATTGCAACACCCACATGCGTTCGAGGGAGCATCCACAGGCAAATAATCTGGTGGACTAAAATCGTCTGACCTATCTAAAAATGGATTATAACCTGTGCTGCTACTTATTAATCCCATCGGATCTATATAATTCACCACCCCATTCCCCACATATCTATACCAATTCACATCCTTAGCCTTAAAGCCGATCGGATCCGGCTGTAGGAAGCGGCCGTGAACGGTACTATAAACGCGGTTGCGGTAATACCTAGCCGGTAACGGCGACCCTTCCTTCGAGCCGGTGGCCGCACTCTGTATAGGCTCGGGAAGCAAATCGTATAGACCTGAGCCGATGCCGCCGTTTGTCTTAGCAAGCATTTCGCGCCCAGTGAACCAGAAGCGGGTGGGGCTGGCATTGTAGGAGGTAAAGTTATTCGCTGTGCTGCTGTCGGCGAGGTGGGCTTTTCCATAGACGTCGTATCGGGTGCGGTGGATCTCGGTGCCTTGCAGGTCGATGAGGCGGGCGGTGCTGCCGAGGATGTTTTCTTGCAGGTAGTCGGTGTGTGTGGCGCGGTTGCCTACCAGATCATACGCCCAGCCTTGCGGCTTGCTCGGGTTTGCGTTGTTGACCGTTCCGTATTGCACTTGCGTAACTTGCCCGATGTCGTCGCAGATGTAAAGATCTTTTTTCATGAAAATGTTATCAGCGTTTTTGATGATTGCAGACGTATAGATGGGTGATCAAGTGATCCCGGCAACGGGATGGCTGCCTCTGTGCCGGTTCTGATTTTTCTACGATATTTGGGGCGAGATGTCGAAGAGTCGCCTTGGAGACGAGCCTATCCATCCCATAGAATATCCACACGGAAATTGCCTTCGTGATTTCTATGCGGTGTGTTAGTTACGTTGCATATATATCTTATTCAATAATTTGTCTACTACGTCCCCTTTTCCTCACTCAAAATCTATTCCAATGGTTATAGCGAGGAACTTACGTCTCCTTTTCATTTATTTAATTAGAGGGACAGATAAAGAGTCACAGATTCCACCACAGGAACCTTCAAAACCTACACGTCCCATACTGTAAGCCTCAAAGTTCGTAATCACTTCACCACACAGTTGTTCACATTCTTTAGCAATACTCTTAGTTAGATTTCTACAACGTTCATCTATTTGGTTTACGCGAGCTATAGATTGTTTTATATAATCAAGATTATCACTCTCAGCAGCTTGCTGCATAGTAGTATAATCTAAAGTTTTTCTAGCTGCGTCAACAGCACTTAGTTCTGATGGCATAGGATCGCTCCAGATAATGATGTAAGTCTGTGTCATCCCATAGAATGTTTCAGTTAACATAACCCATTTGGGCAAAACATGGTGTTGTTTCTTAAAATCTTCTATTTCATTATTCAAAACTGTTTGTGAATCTATATGGTTCTTAAACAGTATTTTTCGAGACTTTACTACTATAGCCCATCGCTTTATCTCTTGAAAAATGATTTCGCTATTCTTAGAGAATTTTATGTAAAAATCAAACCATGGCGAAAAAATTACAACTGCGATTATCAGACATAATATATATATGCCTATTCTTTTATAGAATCGGTATCTTTTCATGGTTTAAGTTCAGATGCAGAATTAATCTTTTTCTCTTTAGAAGACAGATTGTATAACCTCACTAGCTGCCCACTCCACTGACAGAGATTGTAGCCTGAGTTTGCGTGAACGGCTGATTCTTGTAGCACTTTAATTAGTGAAAGCTCGTGACTACTTGTAAATTTGGTAGAAGCAAAAATATCTATTGACCTTGATATCTTTATATACCAGTTTATTTCATCAAGTGCAAGTTTTCGTTTCTGATTTAATATTTCCATCTCAACGCTAGTAAATTTTAACCATTTCAAGATACAAGCGAGCATTAGGTGTAAGCAAAAGACAAGTAATAAAAATTTAATCTTGAGAAATATATTTTTAATATTTGTCATAGTTATTTTATTCATTTATCACACTTCCTGACGCAATGACCGTCACACGGCAAAGTTATTGAAAAAGGGTGGCATGTATAAGTGTGATCTGATGTTTTATAGTCCATATTTCTTTTAGCACATTCTATTTTTAAGCTCATTACAACATCATTACACATTGATTCTTTTTCTTTGATATATCTTTCACAATATTCCATGCTATCACCGCCGCCACCGCCATTATCATTGCCTCCACCACCTCTTGAACTCCAACCATTTATCTTCTCTGAGGCCTCCTTACCTGCTAATACAAGCGTGAGAACTACAGCAGTTTTCTCAAGAAAAGGCCAAAACCAAACTGGAACTAACCCGCTCGGATCCCTCCAATTCACCGCATTATTCCTCACATATCTATACCAATTCACATCCTTAGCATCAAACCCTATCGGATCCGGCTGCAAAAAGCGGCCGATGGTGGTGCTATAGATGCGGTTTCTATAATCATATAACCCCGCTCCAAGCCCACCCCACGTATTCACCAACATCTCTCGCCCTGTATACCCTACCCTCAGCCTTGTCGCACTGTAATACGGCTGACCGCTCGGCGTAAAATA
>JANWVL010000135.1 GCA_025056655.1 Candidatus Methylacidiphilales bacterium | reverse complement strand
GCTGGCAGCTTGAGCGGTGGTGGCGAGGAAAAGAACGACATTTTGATTTGGGTTTTGCGATCCATCTGAAGGCTGCGGCGTGGTTTCGACAAAAGCGTATTCCATACGTCTGGGAGGCGCATGAAATCTTTTCTGAGACGGCTCCTGGGCTTGTGGAGAGTGAAAGATTGGCGGTGCGAGGCGCGCGGATTCGAATTGCTACGAGTCATGCTTTGGCTGAGGGATTGAGAAAACGATTTGGTGGTGATTTGGTTTTCACGGTAGTGCCGAATGCTGGGCAACCTCCAGAACATGAAGAATACTGGCATCCGGAAGGGCCTATTCTTTATGCTGGGGGGCTTGAGGTATGGAAAGGGTTAGATGTGGCGCTGGCTGCGGCGCTTGCGTTGGGGAAGCGGGTGCGGCTGGTGGGTGGGACGGAGAAGGAGAAAGCGCAGTTGTTGACCCGACTTCCTTATCCTGAGCGGCATGGGTGGATCGAGTGGCAGCCGTATCAGGGGGCGCGGGAGTTGTTGCGTTATTTCAAGGGGGTGTCGGTGGGCATTATTCCGACGCGATTGGATACGCCGAGTGGGTATTATTCGTGTCCGATGAAACTTTTTGATTATGCGCGTTGTGGGATTCCTGTGGTGGCGAGTGCGCTTCCGGCGCTTGAATCTTTGGAGATAGAAGGCTGGCTGTTTCGAGTTTTTGATAATAAGGTCGAAGGGTGGCGTGCTGCTCTGGGACGTGAACACCGCGGGGGGGCAGAGATAAAGGCTTGGGCGGCTCGTCATACTTGGCAACGGCGTGGGGAGAGGCTTGCGGAGGTGTTGCGTGGAGGCAGAGACAGCTCGGCGGGGGAGTGATGGGGGGCGTCAGTCGGAGAGGAGGCCGAGGGTTTTTAGGGCGGTGCGTGCGGCGGCTGTCTCTGCGGCTTTTTTGCTGGTGGCAGTGGCTTGGGCGGTGTGTCCTAGGTAGCGGACTTCTACGGTGTAGGTGCGACGGTGAGGAGGGCCGTCGGTCTGGATGAGATGATAGGTGGGGGGAGGGGATTTTTGTTTTTGGAGGTATTCTTGGAGGAGGCCTTTGGGGTTGTGGTGGGTGAGGAGGGGTTCGAGGTTTATGTTTTGTAGGTGGTGGCGGATGAAGGTTTCGGCGATGGGGATGCCGCCGTCTAGGTAGAGGGCGCCGATGAGGGCTTCGCAGGCTGCAGCGAGGACGGTGGTCTGGGTGGCGATGGTGGAGTTTTTTTTGTCGGTGATGAGGTGGTGTTGGAGGTTGAGGGTGCGAGCCCAGGAGGCGAGTTGGTGGCGGTTGACGAGGGCGGCGCGGAGGGAGGTGAGGCGGCCTTCTGGGGCGTGGGGGAGGGTCTCATAGAGCCATGCGCTGACGATGAATTGGAGGATGGCGTCGCCGAGGTATTCGAGGCGTTGGTTGTGGGAGGTGTGGGTGGGGGAGGCTGAGGGGTGGGTGAGTGCGAGGGTGAGGAGTTGGGGGTTGCGGAAGGTGTATGGGATGAGGTTTTCTATGGGGTGAGGTGATGGGGGATGCAATGGGTATATGGGGCTAGGGTAGGCGGATTTTGTCGCCTGGGCGGATGATGGTGTTTTTTTCGGTGAAACCGTTTAGGGCTCGGAGGGTGCGGACGGTGGTGTTGTATTCGCGTGCGATTTTCCAGAGGGTGTCGCCAGGGACGACGGTGTGGTATTTTCCTGATGTGTAGTCTTCAGCATAGGTGGGGGCGTCTGGGGTGTAGGTGATGCCGGGGTCGGTGGGGAGTGTGCCGTTTTCTGTGTTTGTGGTGGGTGCGGGATCGAGGGAAGCCGTGCCTTCGTAGGGGGTGCCAGCGTAGGGGTCAGCAGCGGGCGTGGAGGGGGAGGGGCGCGTGCGGTAGTTTGCAGCGGTGATTTCGTCGTCTGGGTTGGGTGTGCTGGAGAATTCTTGTTTTTTTGACGCAGTGGAAGCGCAGCCGCAAAGGAGGGTGAAGGAAATAAGGGTGAGAAGTAGGGTAACGAGTAGGGTGGAGGACGACGTTAGGGATGAGGAGCAGAGGAGCTTTGAGATAGCAGCGCGGGTGCTGTGCATGTGGTAATTATTCACCGAGTTGGTAGCGAGTAAAGCGTTTTATGACGATGTTTTCTCCGATTTCTGCGATTTTGCGGGTGAGGAGGTCTTTGACGGTGATGGTGGGGTCTTTGATGAAGGGTTGTTCGAGGAGGCAGATGGTGGAGTAGAGTTTTTCGATTTTTCCTGCGAGGATTTTTTCGATTGCTGTGGGAGGTTTGTCTTTGAATTGTTCGGCAGCGATTTCTTTTTCTTTGGCTATGAGGGCGGGGTCGACTTCTTCGCGTGAGATGTAGAGGGGGGAGGCGGCTGCGATTTGGAGGGTGACGTCTTTGACGAATTCTTTGAAGGTTTCGTTGCGGGCGACGAAATCGGTTTCGCAGTTGACTTCGATGAGGACGCCGACTTTTCCGCCGGCGTGGATGTAGGAGGCGATTAGGCCTTCTTTTGTGGCGCGGGTGGCTTTTTTTTGGGCGGTGACGGCGCCTTGTTTTCTGAGCCACGTCTCGGCGGCTTGTAGATCGCCGGAGGTGGCTTCGAGGGCTTTTTTGCAGTCCATCATGCCGGCGTTGGTGCGTTCGCGGAGTTGGCGGACAAGTTCGGCTGAGATGGGTGTGCTCATGGTGTTGGGACTGGTGTTGAAGGTTTTAGGGTTGGAGGGGGAGTGTGGGGGGTTGTTGATGGCGGTGTTTTTAAGCGGATACGGCTGTGAGGGAGATGGAGGCATCGTCTGTGCCGGTTTGGTTGCGGAGGGGGATGTGTTCACCGCGTTGTTGTTTTCCTTCGATGATGGCATCAGCGAGGGATTGGAGGATGGCGCGGATGGAGCGGATGGCGTCGTCGTTGCCGGCGATGGGGTAGTCGATGATATCGGGGTCGGCGTTGGTATCTACGATGCCGACGATGGGGATGGAGAGGCGGCGGGCTTCGGAGACGGCTATGGCTTCTTTGACGACATCGACGATGACGACAGCGCCGGGGAGGTGCTCCATGTCTTTGATGCCATCGAGGTAACGGTGGAGGCGTGTGGTTTCGCGTTTGATGGCAGCGACTTCTTTCTTTTTCTTTTGGGCGAGGATGCCTGATTTTTCGAGTTGATCGAGTTGGTTCATTCTGGCGACGGAGCGACGGATGGTGATGATGTTGGTGAGGGTGCCGCCTAGCCAGCGCTGGTTGACGTAAGGGGACTGGGAGGCGAGAGCGACTTCTTCGATGACGGACTGGGCTTGTTTTTTGGTGCCGATGAAGAGGGTTTTTTCGCCTTGTGCGCTAAGTTTTCTGAGGAAATTGCAGGCATCGTCGAGCTGGCGTGCGGTGATTTCGGGGTTGATGATGTGGATGCCTTGGTAGGCTTGGTAGATGAAGGGCTTCATCTTGGGGTTCCAGCGTTGGGTGCGATGACCAAAGTGAACGCCGGCTTCGATGAGTTGTTTTACTTCGATGCGTGGCATAGGCAGTATTAGGCAGGGGAGGGGATAGTGCCTGCTGGGGAGTTTAAATGCAAGGAAAAAAGCACGGGGGTTGATTGAGGGGGAAGGGGTGGCGAGTTGTGAGCGGTTAGAGAGAGGCAATAAAGGCAGAGGAATATATGAAGAGGGGGGGTAGACGTAATTAATTTTAAGGGATTCTGGCGGAGGGTAGTGACTATAAGAGGTGGGCTGGGGAGGTGGTGATGAATGTGATTTACAACTGGATTGGTTTGTGGAGTGATAGTTACGAACACGATTATGCTTTGTATTGACAATGCATTTGGGCGGTTTATATTGCATTTGTGTTAAAGTTGCCATTAGACAGCGGCGGTTTTCCATTGTGGGTGGCGTGTTTGGCTCTTGCTTTATGCCTGGGATTAGGGAAAAGTGAGGCGCACCAGCGTTACTCTTCAAAAGGGAGTAAAGGTTTACTTCTTAATCAGCGGCCAATGCGAATTGAGTCTACCACAGGCTCTGTGCCTGAGTATGTGCCTCAAACGACGATAGTAATTCGTTCACGCGAGCCTTTCCGACAGCGTCGAGAGCGAGCATTGCATGTCACGGGACGTGTGACAGGGCTGCATGCTCCGCATAAGAAGTCTGAAGGCAAAAGCGATAGTAATTCATTTGCAGTTTGTAAGACAAACACAGACAAAGGGGATAAGGATAATCCGCAAGTTACGGCAAATCCGTCATCAGTGGATGGACAGCCTCAGGGCCAAGTTGAAAGTCGAGAACCTTCCAAAAAGCAAGATGTAGCACATAGTGAGACAGGTATAGAGGAAAAGAGAAGTTACGCCCAGACGGATGAATCAGAGGTTAGGTGGAATAGTGTTCATACAGAAACTTTAACTGCGCTTGAGAATGGTAGCGACACAGTTCGCAACAGGGGATGGAAAAAGAATATTCTCACGACGGTGTTTTGGATCGGCCAAGGGAGGGTGATTCCCACCAGCGCTACAAATTATATGAGTGCATGGGATCGCCAATGGCAGTGGAATTATGGGGGAAAAGATGATCCGCAGAACCGCGCTGGGTTTGTTCCTCGGGAATTTGCGGCGACGCTGAATCCGTTTTACGTTGCTCTTCCTTTTAATGATGTGGCTTACCCTGAGCTTGCGCGTAAGTGGGTGCCGTGGTGGCAGGAAGGATTAGGACGTTGGGTGAGCCAATGCAAAGGTCGGTGGGTTGAAATTCGGAACAAGAAAGGGGAAAGCTGCTTTGCACAGTGGGAGGATGTGGGTCCGTTCGTTACCAACGATGCGGAGTATGTTTTTGGCACAGCACGTCCTAAAGCAAAAAACGGTGTGGGGCTGGACGTTTCGCCCGCGGTTAGGGATTATCTTGGCCTTACTGGGCGTGATTTGACGGACTGGCGGTTTGTAGAGGCGCATGAAGTTCCACCAGGGCCGTGGATCAAATATGGGGAGCAGGCGATTATTTTTAGCGCCTTGAAACGGAAGGAGGCCAAGAAGATAGAAAGTTACGACTCCATGCAAGCGAAGTCTGCAAAGCATGAGCCCCCCAACGTTACCAAAACAACGAGCCAATCCAACGTTCCGTCAAAGCTTGGTGAAGGGCTTTAGTAACAATTTTATCTATTAAATCCGACCGCCTACTCCTTAAAAAAGAAGCGATATATTGGTTGCTCAAGAAATCGCCAAGATACGATTGCTACTGTGATCGATAGCAACACACATGTGATCAGACGGGCCCACGGCCATTCGATAAGCCACCGTAAAGACAACGGCATCCAGCGGTCACATGCGTTGATGACCATAAAATGGTAGATATATGTTCCGTAACTTATTGATCCCAAGTAGTTAAGGAAGCTGCTTCCGAGTGCGATTCCAACGACCCCTGTAAAACCTGCAGCAGTCTTTATTACCAGTAGCGACAAGGCTATGGACTCTAGTGGTTCCACCCATATAATCCACAAACTATATTGATCGCCTTTTCGCAAAAAGGCGGCTGCAGTCAAGGCTGCAAGACACAGAAGGAAAGCGACGCAATTTTTCCATCTGCTCCAAGCCTTGATCCATTGCGTCAAAGGGACTTTATATAACGCAACTAACGCTCCGCAACCAAGAGAATCAAAGCAGTTGAGCGGAAACACCCAGCGCCATGCCAGCGGGGCCTCTATTATGATCATCGTGGCACGGTAAACTATAGCCCCTAAGATGAAGCCCAACGTCAAAGCTAAAAGTAGCCGTCCGCGAAAAAGAAAAATGAGCAAAGGCCAAATCAAATAAAACTGCTCCTGAACACAGATAGACCAGAGGTGTGAAATCTGTCCGGGCCAGTAGTCCTGAGTGGCGATCAGGAAATTAACCGTAAACGTCAAAATCCACACCCAGTATTTGGTAAAACTCTCAAACCCTAAAATTATTCCTAGACCGAATAGACAAAAGAAAGCTGGGAAAATCCGCACTGCGCGTCGTCCATAAAACAAACGAAAGCCTGCACCAAGCCCCATCTCTCCCGAGTCGATTTTACGGCGAATTTTCAAGAGCGATAAAGTTATAAAATAACCACTCAAAACCAAAAAAAATCTTACCCCTGTAGCGCCGAGTTGAAAAAAATCCGGCAGCGGAAAATTTGGTATCCTGTAGCAAATATGATCCACAAGGACTAAAAATACCGCAATAAAGCGCAACGTATTAAATTGAGGTTGATATTGGCGCTGCGATTCAACCCCGTCTTGCATACGCCTTCTCCCTATAGACGGCAGACATAATTAAGTTTATATCAGTGGGGTTGATGCCAGAAATACGAGAAGCCTGGGCAAAGGTCCTTGGCTTGATATTTTTTAATTTAATCCGCGCCTCGTTTTTCAACCCGACGATCGTGTCGTAATTCACCCAATCCGGGATAGGCGTTTCCATCAAGCGCTTCTGCCGTTCGATAACGATGCGTTCCTTCGCAATATACCCTTCATATTTGATGTCGTTCATTAAATGCGATCGCAAAAGTTCAGGCACCTCTTGAAACTCAGTAGGAAGCATAGACCAAGTGAACTCCGGCCGCTTAATCAGTTGATATGCTGAGACGCCATCGACGTAACACTTTTTCAGTCGTTCCTTCCAGATCGACAATGCTTCTTCCTTTCTCTTTAATGCCTCCATTCGCGCATTTGTAGCCAACCCGAGGCGATGCCCGAGGCGAGTCAAACGCAAATCCGCATTATCCTGCCGCAAGAGTAGCCGATGCTCTGCACGCGAGGTAAACATCCGATACGGCTCGTTTGTTCCCTTCGTCACCAAATCATCAATCAACACCCCTATATAGGCCTCGTCACGCCCCAGAATGACAGCCTCGGACCCTCTCACATACTGAACAGCATTTATGCCAGCCATGATCCCCTGAGCCGCCGCCTCCTCATATCCAGACGTCCCGTTAATCTGGCCAGCAAAAAAAAGCCCTGCCACCAATTTCGTCTCCAACGAAGGCTTGAGCTGCGTCGGTGGCGCAAAATCATACTCCACAGCATAGGCAGGGCGCATAATCTCCGCTTTTTCTAGCCCTGGTATGGAACGAATAAAAGCATACTGCACCTCTATGGGCAAACTTGTAGAGCATCCATTCACATAATATTCCCCCGTGTGCCGTCCCTCCGGCTCGAGGAAAACCTGATGCCGCTCCTTTTCTGCAAAACGCACCACCTTATCCTCAATCGAAGGGCAATATCGAGGCCCAATCCCTTCGATTATTCCACAATACATCGGCGACTTATCCAAGTTTGCGCGGATAATCTCGTGCGTCTCACGAGTCGTGTAGGTAATCCAACAGCACAACTGATCCACCACAAGCCGGTCACCTTCGTAGTGGTTCAAACAAAAAATGTCATCCTTCCCACGCTCCAATAGCTCAGGACAA
Organism: Candidatus Methylacidiphilales bacterium; assembly: GCA_025056655.1. Taxonomy (NCBI): domain Bacteria; kingdom Pseudomonadati; phylum Verrucomicrobiota; class Methylacidiphilae; order Methylacidiphilales; species Methylacidiphilales bacterium. The sequence continues at coordinate 7,096 of JANWVL010000135.1, read as the reverse complement.
TAAGTAAACCCCGGCGGTGGCTCATCCCCCGGCTGTCTCGTCAATTTGCTAAAATCAATACTCCGTCCATTCAACCTCGGTGGAGTTCCCGTCTTCAACCGGCGTATCTCAAACCCCAGTTCCGCCAAATGCCCAGAAAAACCACTCGCCCCCTCCCCCATCCGCCCACCTTGAGACTGCTCTAGACCGACATGCAAGACCGCCCTCAGAAATGTCCCCGTAGTCACCACGACCGATCGAGCCAGGTAGCGAACCCCCATCTTCGTCTCCACACCCTCGACCACACCATCAGCCACCAAGAGCCGCGCAATCTCACCTTGTTTCACCTCTAGGCGTTCTTGTCGCTCACATACCGCCTTTAGGCGAAACTGATACGCCTTCTTGTCGCATTGCGCCCTTGGCCCGTGCACACTGGGCCCCTTAGTAGCATTTAACATCCTAAACTGCACCCCCGTAGCATCGGTATTTATCCCCATCTCTCCCCCCAATGCATCGATCTCTCTGACCAAGTGCCCTTTAGCCAATCCACCAATGGCTGGATTACACGACATCTGCCCGATTGTGTCCAAGTTCATCGTCAAAAGCAGCACTTCGCACCCCATACGCGCTGCCGCTAAAGCCGCCTCCGTTCCCGCATGCCCCGCACCAATTACCACCACATCAAATACCTTAGGGTAAACAAACATAACTCAAAGCACTGCCTTCATCTCAAATGTTCCACGTGGAACATCTTGTTCGCATCCTCTTGCAAATATCTTGTAAATATCTTGGGCAAAACTTCACACTTGAAATCTTACGCGCAGCCCATTCAATTGTCAAAAACATAACATAAAATGGCAACAAAAACAGCCTCCCCTCTCTCGCCACGCAAAAAAATAAACGCGCAAAGCGCCCACAACCCTTCTGCCCTAGAAATCAAGCCCCTCTATGCTCTAGATGCCGAAAAAGCCGTCATCGGCGCCATGATCGTTCACCCCGATGCCATTCATGAAGTCGCTGAAACACTCGTGCGTTCCGACTTCTTCGCCCCACAACATCAAATTCTCTTCGACGCAATTATGGCCATGTATGCAGCAGGGCAACCAATCGAAATTCTCACCCTCCACCAATATCTCCTCGACCATCGCCTCGCTGACACCGTCGGATCACCAGGCATCCTCGCTGAGCTTACCGCACTCTTCGTTTCAAGACTAAACTTAGCCTCTTACATCAAAACCGTCCGCGACCGCTCGATCCTTCGGCGACTCCAAGAAGCCTGCATCCACATCACCAATCAAATCGCCGACTCCCCTCACGATGTTGATACTATCCTCGATCAAGCCGAATCTCAAATCTTTCAAATTACCAACCAAAACCTCACTCAAACCACCTCCCCTGCCCCCGTCGAAGTCGATCGCGCCCTTTCATTAATCGAAAACTTCCAAAAATACAAAGGCCGCCTCCGCGGAATCCCCACGCCATTCGGAGAACTCGACACTTACACCACAGGCTGGCAAAACTCCGACATGATCGTTCTCGCAGCCCGCCCCGGCGTCGGAAAAACTGCTCTAGCACTCAATTTCGCCACCTTCGCCGCTCGCAAAAAATACGACGAAAAGACCGACTCCTACCTCGGCCCTCCTGGTCACCCCGTAGGCATCTTCTCCCTCGAAATGACCAACTCCCAGCTGATGCTCCGCATCCTCTCAGCCACTTCGGGTGTTCCCCTCCGCCGCATCCGCGAAGGCAACCTCTCACCGCAAGACCTAGTCGCTCTCCAAAAAACTGCCGACGAGATCAAACAATGGCCCCTCTACCTCGACGACTCCCCTCGCCTCACCATCAACCAACTCCGCGGCAAAGCCCGCCGCATGAAAGAACAATTCAAAATAGAACTACTCATCATAGACTACCTCCAGCTCCTCTACTCCGAGTCGCCCCAAGCCCGCGAAAACCGCACCGTCGAAATTTCTGAAGTTTCCCGTGGCATCAAAGCCCTCGCAAAAGAACTCGATATCCCCATTATCGTCCTTGCCCAACTCAACCGCCGCAGCGAAGAAGCCAACCGTGAACCCGCATTACACAACCTCCGCGAGTCCGGTGCAATCGAGCAAGATGCTGATATCGTCATGCTCCTTCATCGCGATAAAAACGAAGAGACCGAAAACGACCCACACAGCACCACTACCAACTACCCCTACATCCTCAACATCGCCAAACAACGCAATGGTCCCACGGCCAGAATCCACCTCATCTTCGAATCCCAATATACACGCTTTGTCGATCCCATCCGCCACCAACTCCGCAACCAACAAAAAAACGACCAGCCTCCTGATGAATCGAACTTTTAACCTCCACAGCCCTGCATCCCCATGCTCATCCAAGCCGACGAAACCCTATTCTACGCCATCAACCACACTCATCATCCCATCCTAGATTGGTTCATGGTCACCCTCTCCAACGCAGAGCTTTTTTACCCATTCATATTGATCGCTATTATCTTTTTGATAATCAAAGGGAAAAAAAAAGAACGTCATTTTCTGGCCCTCCTCATCCTCACCATCCTCACCCTCGATAGAGGGATCATCTGGACACTCAAACCCCTCGTCAACCGACCGCGACCTCATGAGACTCTTCCCCATGTTCGAAAGATCACGATTGACCTCCCGCGTATCCACCTCACCCAAAAAAAATCTATCGCTCTTCCCCTCCCGCTCCCTCATTACATTCGCATAGATTTCTCCCCATCCGATCAACATCTCAAACCTCCACCACCTAAGGGTCGCAGCTTCATCTCCGGCCATGCCGCCAACAACGCCGCATTAGCTATGTTAAGCGCCCAATTCTACCCCCACTTAGCGCCTTTCTTCTTTCTAATTGCCCTTTTTGTTTCTTATTCAAGGATTTACGTCGGATCCCACTACCCCTCGGATATCCTCATAGCATGGGTGCTTGCAGGAGCTGTCACCACAATCCTCGGATATGCATACAAAAGAATCACAAAGCAAGCATGATATTAATAAAAACATGTAATAACTATAACTGAACTCAGCTAAAAAATTTAAAAAATCATAAATTTTTTTCTTGACGGAGACAGAAATTCATGTAAACTGTCGCAAAAAAAACGACGACTATGCACACACCCAACACGTCCAAAAACACCCACCGAAGCATTGTTCTTGCTGCCTTTTGCCACGCATTCCTCGCTTTACATCCTCACTTCGCGCAAGCACAGTTGAGCCCAAGCTACTACGGAGGCGAAGGAGACGATAGAATTCTGGCAATCCACAGCGACGGTTCGTTCATTGCTGTTGCAGGAACCACCTCCTCTGTCAACCTCATCTCCACAGGAGGCACGTGGAATCCAAATCACAATTGGGGCTATGATGGATTCGTCGCCTTATTCAACAGCAGCGGTCAAAGACTCTGGGCCACCTACGTCAATGGCCTTGATTTTACCGACGATCCAGTCCGAGCAGTTCTCATCCGAGGCAACAGCGTTTACATCGGAGGCAGCACACGATCAAAAAGAATCTTCGGCACCAGTAGCCTCCCCCAGCATGGATCAGACACGGAAGGATTCGTCATGCGGCTCAATCTCTCAAACGGAGCACCACTCTGGTCATACCCCGTCCGAATCGGAGGTCCTTATGATGATTCAGTAGAAGCCCTAGCAGCACCAGATGTAAACGGATTTGACACCATCTTTGTAGCGGGCACTACCGGCGGAGGAATCCGGGGCATCAACGGGCATCAAAGTTCCTTTAGCGGCAACGGTTCAGCTGCTTACATTCTCAACTTGAATACCAATGGAAATACTGTCGGCGGCACTTATCATTTTAATCAACCCCAATACGACTCAGCCTTAACCTCAGTAAGAAGTTTGCGCGTCCTTGACAACCGCATCTATATCGGCGGCCAAACGAAAGTCGATATGACCGGGCAACTGCCAGCCGGTGCGACGAAATGGTTAGGCTATATCGCAGCATTCAATTCAGAACTTACCCGCCGCCATTGGGTTCAATACATTGACCAAAACAACGGCAGCGGCTTAAAAAATGAGGTCCTCAGCGTTTTGCCTGACAGAAGCGGTAATGTATACTTTGCAGGCGTAACGCACGACACCTCCATCCCACAAGGTTTCACTCCCACATTCAGGGCATCTTATGGAGGAGGCACCGGAGATGGATTTATCGGAGCAATCACCCTCCATGAAGGTGCCCCACGATGGTTCACCTTCATCGGAGGCCCAGGACATGACGAAATTAGAGGCTTAGGAATTCTCAATGGCCTCCTTCACTTCGCTGGCACCTCTTCCTCAGCCGGTCTCTCGACCATTGCCGGAAACAATCCCAGTGGCCCATCCGACATCATCTACGGCGCTCTAACTGCCAGTGGACAAAACCTTACAGGACTACGATATTTCGGAGGTGATCGCGAGGAAAAAGTCCATGCAGCCATTCCACATGGAACTTCCCTACTGATTGCCGGTGAGACAAATTCGACTGCAGGGCTTGTTAACGGTCAAGCCTACCAGCCTGGCTACGGCGGAGGGGCATATGACGGTTTCTTCATGCTCGCTGCTCCCTTGCAATCGAATGGTAATCCTCAAACTCCACCCGCCACACAGCCGACCAAACCCTGCTTCACCTCGCATCAAGTAAACCTCTCCGGCACCGTCAACCGCTCATTCTCCGAGGACCTAAAACGCTTCCTCAACACCGCCGCCTGCGGCCAACCTACCCAATGGTCACTCATCGAAGGAACATTACCCCCAGGCATCAATCCCCTCACTTCCGATGGCCGTCTCACTGGCACTCCACGCGAGCGAGGCGAATGGAACTTTACCATCCGTGCCTCCAACTCCGCGGGCCACGAAGACCTCCGCGTCGAAATGGTTGTCCTCTCTGACGTATCCATTCGTCCCCCGTGCTTCCGCGACCGCGAAATCACCATAGAACGCAACGCCGGCCAAGCCCTCAACTACGACCTCAAAACACACCTCGGCAACGGCAACTGCTCTGCGCCCACCCGATGGCTCATCCTCGATCCCTCCTCTCTCCCCGCAGGCAACATCTCCTTACAATCCACCGGCGTGCTATCGGGCACGCCCAGCCGTGGAGGCACCTGGCGCACTACTATCCGTGCCGAAAACGACGCGGGTTCTGACCAAATCACCGTCAACTTCCGCATCCTCGGAGCTCCATGTTTCAAACAAAACCGCATCACCATTTCAGGCGTCGTAGGCACGCCCCTCACTCGAAATCTACGCGATGAACTAAACCTCGAAAACGGATGCGGCGAGCCAACCTCCTGGCAACTCCTCAACAACTGGCAAGCCATGCCCCCCAACTGGGCCACATGGAATCCCCAGCAAGCCACCTTCAGCGGCACCCCCACCTTCGTCGGGCGCAACACCGCCATCGTCCGCGCATCCAACGCCGCAGGACACGCCGACCTCGAAGTCGTCTTCGACATCATCACCAACATCCGCCCCCCCTGCTTCCGCGAGCAGACCGTCCGCCTCACCGGCACCTTAGGCCAACCCTTCACCCAAGGAGACCTCAAGACTTTCCTAAACACAGATACCTGCGGACAACCCACATCCTGGGCACAAATCTCCGGCACTCAACCTCCAGGCCTAGGCACCATCAACACCAACGGCGTCTTCGCAGGCACCCCCTCACGCATCGGCCAATACACCGTAGTAGTCGAAGCACGAAATAGCCAAGGCTCCGCCACCATCACCGTCAATTTCGACATCGCCGCAGGACTCCAGCCGCCCTGCATCCGACAAGTGTCGGCGACCGAAAACGGCATTGTCGGCACGCCTCTCACCATCGAACTTAGCCGTTATCTATCCGACAATCCCCAGCAATGCGGACGCCAAGCCATCAGCCCGCCCACAAGCTGGCGAATAGTAAGCGGCACATTGCCCGATGGCCTCACTTTTGATGCCACTGCAGGCCGCATCTCCGGCACCCCCACTCGAATCGAAACACGCTCCGTCACCCTTCGAGCTCGCAACGACGCAGGCGAGACGGATAACTTCACCCTCACCATCGCCATAGCCACCAACGAACGTCGCCCGTGCTTTACCCAGACCACCTACACCGTAAGCGGCACTGTCGGCACAGCAATCACACCCGTCGACCTTCGCAACCTCATCAGCACCAACGCCCCCTGCGGCGGTCAACCAACCCAATGGCAAATCACAAGCGGTCGCCTACCAGACGGCATCACTCATGACAACGGCGTCATCAGCGGCACGCCTACACAAGTGCTTGCCGGCTCGCAAGTCGTCATCCGCGCCAGCAACACCGCAGGTAACGACCAGATCACTCTAATCTTCAATATTGCCAACAACGTGCGTCCGCCCTGTCTTCTGCGACCTGACCAATATGTAATTATCCAAGGCCGCGTCGGCGTGCCCATCATCGAAGATCTCAAGCGTCACCTCGGCAACGGCACACAGTGCGGTCAACCCACTCAATGGCAAATCCTCGATCCAAGCCGATTCCCCGGCTGGGCGACTTTGACGCAAGACGGCATCTTCACCGGCACACCGACTATTCCTACTCAAGGCATCATTTCCACGGACACCTTCCGCATAAGCATCACTAACAGCGCCGGCGGTGTGACGATGAGCGTCCTTCTCCAAATCAGCCCTGAAGAACCTCGACTTCGTCCTCCGTGCTTCGGAGTGAATGGGCGACAGATGTATCTCCACGCCACACAGGGACAAAACTTCTATGAAAACCTCCGCCGCTACATTGCTCAAAACGATCCTCGAATTGTAGGCAATCCACCCTGTGGTCAGCCAGATTCTTTAAGTATCGTTAGTGGAAATGTGCCAGGAATCACGCTGAACTCCAACGGCGAGCTTACCGGCATCCCGACCGAAGCAGGTCGTTTCACCCTGCGTGTCCGCGCCAGCAACGCCGCAGGAGCAGATGAGTTAACCATTGAATTTAATGTCGCCTCGAATTTGCGGCCGCCGTGTTTTCGGACGACGTTGACGGGTGTGGAGAGTGAGCGGAATCGGCCGTTGGTATTGAATTTGCAGGAGGAGATAGAGCCGGAGTCGCAGTATTGTGGGGCGCCGACGGGTTGGCGA
>JANWVL010000134.1 GCA_025056655.1 Candidatus Methylacidiphilales bacterium | reverse complement strand
GCACTCTAATAATAATTTGTCTAGGGATACTCGCATATGGTTATATATTCCACACAAAGAACACTACGAGTGATCTTCCTCAAATAATAGGGTATAACCTACCTTTCGCGCTTTTGTTCTGGGCGATCTTCTATTCTGTCGTTGGACAGAAACAGGGCATTAAAAAGTCTTTTATGTCTTTTATGGCTATATATGGTTCATTTATAGCCAGCGATCTGATTAGCCAACAGCAAAAGGAAAAAGAAGCCTCTATAATGTTGGCTGAGATACTGAAAAGTTACAATGTTTTAATCAGTTCGGTTACTAACGGAAGTCGTGAGCAATATATAGACATCTCCGCGTTTGACACAATACCTAAAGCTAAGGGTGTTTATGGTGAAGTAGAACATTTCACGAAAACATTACTTATAAAAATTGCAAAATTTAGAAACGAATACCAAAAAGAGGTTGACGATATTAATATAGACACATTACTGGACCCCACAAGACTAAGGCAGGATAAAGATCTCCGCGAGAGCAAGTTATTAATACACAAGGCCAAAGATGTCGTCGATAAATATAGAGCCCTGTCTTACAAGTTGCTTGAGGATTCACGACTGGACATCATAAGTCTAAAAATAAGTGATGACCAAAAAAAGATTATGCTACGCGGATATGACCGCACCTTGATAGAGTCACGTAAAATAATGGACGTTATATGGGGGTTGGAATATAATATCATTCTAGAAGCCGAGAAGATTATTGATTTATTAAGCAAAAAGAAAGGAGCATGGCTGATTAAGAATAACGAGATTATCTTCAAACATGATAATGATATGACTGCATTTAACAATCACCTGATAGCAATACAAATCATGGCGCACAAACAAGAGGAGATAAGAAAGGATGGCATGTTGAAGATCTATAAAAATTTGTTGCCGCCACTCTCAGACGCCGTAAGCAACTAGACATGCGGCAATATTCGGCGACACGAGCCTTATGGTAACATGCTGATGGGTAAGTGATTATGAATAAGATTGCATCCATTTTATCTAGCATGAACGGGTGGCAGAGGCTCTGGTTTCTTATCAGCATAATACTCATCTTTCCATTTTCATATCATTACTACCACAACACCATTAATTTAGAAGAAGTAAAGCACGACGATACATTTTATGACGTATTCAATGAAAGCGACAAAGACATGTTAATTCTTGATCGCGAATACATAGAGTCAATACTAAATCCTCCTCCGCCTGCGCCTGCACCTGAAGCCGCACCCGCACCCATGTCACCGTCTCTACCACAAACTGTATCTAACAATAATATCGAAAAAGACACTAGGGTTATCGTGAAAGTGCCGAATGGCCATGTTTTAGTATTTAAGGAGGATTACGGATTAGATGCAATGAGACTCGTTGGAAAGAAATACATAGATAGACTAAAGCATGAAGCAGTAATTTATAATACGGCACTACTAGTAAAATACCTATTTTTTTGGGTGTTATGCTGTATCGCCTTATACTCCTTAGGCTATGGCATAGCCTGGGTCAACCGTGGATTTGAAAAGAAGCCAAGAAGTGCTAAATAAAGCCCTTCCCCTAAAACAAGATCCTGATTATCAATGAGCCTCAGCCAGCTTTACGAGTCGATACGGCAT
>JANWVL010000133.1 GCA_025056655.1 Candidatus Methylacidiphilales bacterium | reverse complement strand
ATGGTGTTGATTTCGACGGGTTCGACTTGGATGGAGTGGGATTCGAGCCAGCGGATGGCTTGTTGTATGGTGGGGCGGTCGGCTTGAATTTCGAGGGCTATGATGCCGACTTGGGGTGTGACGCTGGCGTTGTGGATGCTGAAGGTGAGGGTTGGGAATTGGCGCGCGAGTTGGCAGATGATGGGTTTTTTTATGGCTTCGACGGGGAAGGTGAGCCAGAGGCGGCGGGTTTCGGTCATGGGGAGTTAGGAGGCTGGGTGTTAGAGAGTGGTGTGGGGGGGAGTGAGGAGGCGGGTGTTGGGGAGGGGATTAGTTGGCGTAGTGGGCATTGTTGTTAGAAGGCTTTTTGTATTGTGTTGAGGGTGGTGTGCGGGGGACGCGTTAGCCGCCGGCGACGGCGGGGACGATGGAGATTTCATCGGTGGGTTGGATGGGGGTGGCGAGGTCGTTGAGGAATCGGATGTCTTCGCCGTTGATGTAGATGTTGATGAAGCGGCGGAGTTGTCCTTGGGGGTCGAGGAGGCGCTCGCGGATGCCGGGGTGTTGACGTTCGAGATCGGAGATGAGTTCTTGGACGGTGCGGCCTTGGGCTTCGACGGTGTCGCGGCCGGAGGTGAGGTTGCGGAGGGGGGTGGGGATTGTTACGGTCATGGAGGTATTTTAGTGGGTGTGGGGTGGGGTGGCGAGTTTTTTTTGTGGGTTTTGTTGGGGTGGGGGGGATGGGGTGTGGTGAAGTTTGCTGGTAATGGGGAGTGGAGGCTGGTAGTGTGGGGGTATGAGTGAAGTGCCGCGTGTGACGTTGTATGATACGACTTTGCGGGATGGGACGCAGGGGGAGGGGTTTAATTTGTCTGTGCAGGATAAGTTGCGGATTGCGGAGCAGTTGGATGCTTGTGGGTTTCATTATATTGAGGGGGGGTGGCCTGGCTCGAATGATAAGGATGTGGAGTTTTTTCGGTTGGCTAGGGGGCGGGTGTGGCAGCGGGCGAAGTTGGCGGCTTTTGGGAGCACGCGTCGGGTGGGGGTGAGGGTGGAGGAGGATGGGCAGGTGCGGCAGTTGGTGGAGGCGGGGACGCCTGTGGTGACGATTTATGGGAAGACGTGGCTTTTGCATGTGAGGGAGGTGTTGCGGACGTCGCCGGAGGAGAATTTGGCGATGATTCGGGATACGGTGGATTATTTGGTGAGGCAGGGGAGGGAGGTGATTTATGATGCGGAGCATTGTTTTGATGGGTATAAGGACGATGCGGAGTATGCGCTGGCTTGTCTGCGCGCGGCAGCGGAGGCGGGGGCGAGTTATGTTGTGCTTTGTGATACGAATGGGGGGACGATGCCGGATGAGGTGCGGGCAATTACGGCTGAGGTGATTAAATGTTTGCCGGGCGTCCGTGTGGGGGTGCATACGCATAATGATTGTGGGTTGGGGGTGGCTAATGCTTTGGCTGGGGTGTTGGCGGGGGCTTCGCAGGTGCAGGGGACGATGAATGGGTATGGGGAGAGGACGGGGAATTGTAATTTGACGACAGTGGTGCCGAATTTGCAGCTTAAGTTGGGGATAGAGGTGTTGCCGAGGGAGTCCTTAGCTCGGTGGCGGGAGCTTTCGCTTTTTGTGGATGAGGTGGCTAATCAACGTCCGGATTCGCGTGCGCCGTTTGTGGGGTTGTCGGCCTTTGCTCATAAGGGGGGGACGCATGTGAATGCGGTAAATAAGTTGGCACGTAGTTATGAGCATATTGATCCGCAGTTGGTGGGGAACCGCCAGCGAATTTTGGTGAATGAGCTTTCGGGGCGGACGAACATTGCGCTGAAGGCACGGGAGATGGGGATCAATTTGGATGAAAAGGCTGAGGTGACGCAGGCTTTGTTGCGGGAGATTAAGCGGCTTGAGCATGAGGGGTATGAGTTTGAGGCGGCGGATGCGTCGTTGGAGTTGTTGATACGGAGGGGGCTTGGGGAGAGTCGTGCGTTGTTTGAGCTTTTGGATTATCATGTTTCGATTCGTAATAGTGTGCGGCATGCTTATGCGTTGGCTGAGGCGACGGTGAAGATACGGGTGGGGGAAAAGTCTGCGTATACGGTGGCAGAGGCGACTGGTCCTGTTGCGGCTTTGGATCTGGCTTTGCGTCAGGCGTTGGCGGAGTTTTATCCGCGATTGAGGGAGGTGAAGCTTACGGACTATAAGGTGCGGATTATTGATTCGGCGCGAGCTACGTGGGCTAAGACGCGTGTGCTTTTGGAGAGTGCTTGGGGGGAGAGGAGTTGGACGACGGTGGGTGTATCGGAGAGTATTATTGAGGCTTCGTGGTTGGCTTTGGTGGATAGCTTGGAGTATGGGTATTTTGTTATGCAGCGGTGGAGTTGAGGGTGTATGGGTGGGGTGGGTTTAGAGTGGCTTTGGGGGTGGGTCGAGTTTGCCTACGTTTTTTTCTAGGTGTTCGATGATGATTCGAAGGCCTTTGACGCGGGCGAACCATTTGTGTTCTGCCTCGATCAGGTGCCATGGGGCATAGGGGGTGTTGGTTTTTGCGTAGGCATCTTCGAAGGCTTGGATGTGTTGGTTCCATTTGCGGCGGTTTCGCCAATCTTCTTCGTTCATTTTCCAGCGTTTGTAGGGGTCGGCTTCGCGTTTTTTGAAGCGGGCGAGTTGTTCTTCTTTGCTGATGTGGAGGTAGAGTTTTACGAGTAGTGTGCCGTCGTCGGTGAGGAGGCGTTCCATTTCGTTGATTTCTCGGTAGGCGCGTTTCCATTCTTCTTCGGTGGCAAATTTTTCTACGCGTTCGACGAGGACGCGACCATACCAGGATCGATCGAAAATGGCGATTTCGCCTTTTGCGGGGAATTTATTCCAGAAACGCCAGAGGTAGTGATGGCGGTATTCTTCTTCGGTGGGTTTGATGATGGAGTAGACGCGGACGAAGCGTGGGTCAAGTTTTTCGGTTATGTGTTTGATCAAGCCGCCTTTTCCGGCGGCGTCTGGTCCTTCGAGGACGATGATGAGGGGTCGGCCGATTTCTCGGAGGTGGATTTGATAGAGGAGGAGTGTGAGTTGGTGAGCGAGGAGTTGTTCACGGTATTCTGCTTTGTTGAGTTGGAGGCTGAGATCGAGTTTGCTGAGGACGCCCATAAATTAGGAGTGAGTTGTTATGCATAGATTTTTTTGAGTGGCCTGTGCAGTGGGGGAGCCGAGGGCGAGGGGAGATCGGCTTCGGTGGAAAATGGGCGTGGAGAAAGATTGAGTAGTTTTTGGTAAGTTGATGGATCGCCGATGTTGTCTTCTTCTAGCATCAATAGAGCGTCGATGCCGATGGGAGGTTGTATGATGGGATACTTCATTGAAAACGTGTGGAGGATCAGAAAAATGGGCTTAACAAGCCAGATGGGGATCGGAAATATCAAGATGGAGTGAGCACGAAGAAGGAATCTGAGAAGGAGGATTTCTATTAGGAGGAGTATGACTATCGCGCTCAACGGTAAGAGTTGAAAAACGAGGCTGAAAATCAGTATGAGAGCGATGAGGAAGGTGCCAGCCCAGTGAAGGTGGCGGAGGATGGTTTTGATTCCGTAACGGTCAAATTCGGCGTGCTTGCCCAAGGATTGAAAGGTGCGGACAAGGAGTGTAGCAAAAGGCACTTTTTCGCTACCAGGTAAGTCAATGGTCTTTTTGATTGAGTCTGGGTGGGCGAGGCATCGAACGATGGCTTCGCAGACATCATCTACGTGGATGGGTTGGAGTAAGTTATTGCCATCCCCGAAGCATGGGAAAGTGTAGAGCTGTAGGAGGTCGAGAGGGAATGAGGTGAGGCGCTGTAAGAGTTTTTCTGTGTGGTTACCTTTGCCGAAGATGAACGATGGGCGTAGGATTGTGAAATCGAGGCCAGATTGGCGCAGGAGCTCTTCTGCTTGATATTTTGTATGATGATAGCGGGACCGAGCGTGGATGCGTGCGCCAAGAGCGCTGATGTGGATGAACCGAGAGATATGATTAATTTTTGCAGCCGCTATGAGCTGCTGAACGGGGATAATATGAGCGTCTTCAAAAGTCTGGTTTTTGGTTTCGTTGATTGCGCCGACAAGATTGATAATGGCAGATGAGTTTTGTGAGGCTTGGACTAAGGCTGGCAGGTCGGAGAATGACCCCACTATGTAATCGATTCCGAAAATTTTCTCGAGACGATCGCCAGCATTTTTAGAGCGAACCCATGCAGTGATGGAGTATCCGTTTTTAAGCAGGCGGGGAATCAGATGGTAGCCAAGGAAGCCGCTTACTCCTGTGATAAAGAGTTTAGCCATGGGTGTTATGCAAGCGAAACTTGTGTGTTCTCTCAATTAGAAACTTTTGTGTAAATCTCGCAAAGCGATTGTAGAGAGTTTACATTTAGTAGTGAGATGCAGCAGGATTCGAGAAGCCATATTTTTCGTGATAGAAAGCTTTCTGATGCGCTGCGGGAAATCTTGCAGGAGGAGGAGAAGCATCATTTGCAAATAGAGGATTTTGTGGCACGGCTTGAGGGAAGGGGCGTGCCGATGATGATCATGATGATAGCTTTGCCTTTTTGTCAGCCGATTCCGTTGCTTGGTTTATCCACGCCGCTTGGGCTTTTATTGGTGATTCTCGGTGTCAGAGTGTGCGGCGGCTGGGACGTATGGTATCCTAAGAGCATAGCTCAGCGTGATTTGCCTGTGAAATTTATCTCACTTATGCGACGGTATGCGTTGCCGTGGGCTGAGTGGATTGAGCGATGGGTTAAGCCGAGGTTATATCTTTTTTCGCATCATGTGTGGGCGCGGCGATTGATCGGTCTGAATGTGATGGGACTGGGCGTCTTACTGGCACTGCCATTGCCTATACCTTTTAGCAATGTGATTGCAGCGTGGCCTGTGGTGTTCTTAGCCCTGGGAATGATCGAGCGAGATGGGATCGTTATAGCCCTAGGCCATGCCTTGAGCTTAGCCGCTTATGCATTTTTTGTGGTGGTGATGGTTGTCGGGGTCGAAATTTTTCGAAAGTGGCTACTAGGCTAAGGCGGATAAAGTTGAATAAATACCACAACTGTATGCGGTCTTAGTGGCTAGCGGATGGCTTTTTGTCGGAGCCAATGGTCGGCGAGCGTTAACCAAACCATGGCTTCGACCATCGGAACCGCACGGGGGAGGACGCATGGGTCATGTCGGCCGCGAGCTTTGAGTGTAGCAGGCTGGTAATCAATACTGACGGTCTCTTGAGGGAGGGCAATCGTTGCGACCGGTTTGAAAGCTACGCGGAAGAAAATCGGTTCTCCGTTTGTGATTCCGCCTTGAATGCCGCCACTGTGATTGGTGCGCGTGCGCACAATTCCATTTTCAACATAAAAAGGATCGTTGTGTTGAGAGCCTCTTAAAAATGTGCCAGCAAAGCCCGAACCAATTTCAAATCCTTTGCTGGCCGGTAGGCTTAGCATAGCTTTGGCTAAGTCTGCCTCAAGCTTGTCAAACACCGGCTCTCCTAGCCCTGCAGGAATACCCGTGATGGAACATGCGATTACTCCACCTACGGAGTCGCCTTCTGATCGGATTTTTTCAATTAGCTCAATGACAGCTGGGGCCTCGCTTGAACGAGGCCAACGGACAATATTTGATTCGACTTCATCAGCAGAAACTTCGTGAGGGATGATGTTCTCAGCTTTAATTGTGTGCACTTGCTCGACATAAGCCACTACGCGAGCGTTTGGAAATGCCTGAAGGAGGACTTGCTTAGCCACGGCGCCGCCTGCGACTCGTCCAATTGTTTCTCGAGCAGAAGAGCGGCCACCTCCTTGCCAGTTGCGTATGCCGTATTTTTCTTGGTAAGTGAAGTCAGCGTGAGAGGGACGGAAGAGGGTTTCCATCTCTTTATAGGCTTCTGGACGTGCGTCTTCATTAGGGACGTGGATGGCAATAGGTGTGCCAGTCGTAAGATTTTGGAAAACGCCAGAGAAAATAGTGCAGCGATCGTTTTCCTTGCGAGGGGTCACGATTTTGCTCTGACCGGGTCTGCGACGGTCGAGTTCTTTCTGAATCATCTCAGGAGTGAGGGGAACGCGTGGAGGACACCCATCGATCACGACCCCTATCCCCCCGCCGTGAGATTCTCCGTATGTCGTGATCCGAAAGAGATGACCATAGGTGTTGGGCATAAAGGCACTTAGCGATCAATTCCGTGTCTTAACACACGTTTTTTAGTGGCTTGATCGCGTTTTTTGGGGGGAGTTCTTTCTTGTGGCCCTGGTGGAATGTCGGGCGGCGAGTCTGGACCAATTACTTCCCATCCATCTAGAATAAAGACTTCCAGGAACTCATCAGTTTTGGGATCATAGACTTTGCGGTCCCAGAATGCTCCCCATAAACGGTAACGCATGTTATGATCATCTGTGGATTTGGGCATACGAGCACGTCCTGGAGCTATCGCTCCAAACGGGTCTTCTTTGAGAGCGACCCAACGAGCTTTGTGCCAACTTTCACGTGGGCGTTTCACCCATCCCCACCCCTGACCTTTTTCCTCGACAAAACGGTGTCCGATAAATTCATCACTCGCCGCAGACCGAGGCGGATAACGGGTAAGAGTTGGATCAGGCACACGGCCGAAGGGAGGGGGCGACGCTTCAGTATCTTCTTGAGCCTGCAGCGGCTCATATTGGCCGCACGCACTGATCAATAACACAACGAAAATCACCGTCCTCTTAAAACATTCTTTCATAGCGTCACTGCACCCAGCGCCCGCCTTTACTCGAAAGCACAGGCCACCCTCCTTTTGAATAATCAGTTTTGCCGATTGCACCAATCATCGGAAATCCAAAACGTTGCCGCCAAGCTACTGAATAAGATTCTCCAGAGTGACATCCCCAACTTTTGGCTTGAGCATCCTCCGTAAAAATATCACTGCGTATTCTCACAAGATCGCGTTCATGCAGATACTCAATAGATTTACCATCAAATTCATTGCTGTAGTCAAACATGAAACATTTCTTATTTGAGTGTCCAAAAAAATCAAACGATGCAATCTTTATCTTGCGTCGATCTTGTCCACGATTTAGGTAGTTAATTAACTGATCAGTCGTATCAAACCACAGCAGACGAGTTGGCGGAGCGCTGTTCGCCTTTTCACGTATGAATGCCAGTGTGTCGATGCCCTGTTCCTTGCTGCGCATTTCGTATCCAGGCCGATATACCAACCAAGTTAAAAGATCTCCGGGCAGCAACTCCTCTATTAAATGTCGAATTTTAAAAATGGCGCTATCAATAAAATTCGCAAAGTAACGATCATGAGGAAGCTCCTTCTCATTTTCATAAAAACGCAAAGCCGGTCCCCCGCTTACCACAATAAATTCTACAGGTGCAGACCGATGCCTCGAAGGCACAGCCTGCGCGCGAGACACCGGCAATCCCTCCGGCATCACATCTGGCTCAATAGCCTCATCAGTCTGGCACCATACCCTCGAGGTTACTACGAGACACAACCCCACCTTCAACACTGCTCGGAGCAACACACGAGCCAACACTGCCCATCTTCCCAACTGCCAGCTCATACAAAATTAAAATCCTATCACTAAACTTAATTTAATAAAACCTTTACTCCATCAACTCAAGCCAACCTCCTCACCACAGAAACAAACTTGAAACGTCCCCAAAAGCACTCCAAATATACCCTCATGTATTCCAAAATAGCACTCCTCCTACTATTAATCGGCTCGGCAACCACAATCACTCCCGTTGCCCCTGCCAAATCTGAAAATAAAAAGATAGATTCCCTCACCCGCGCTGAAAAAAGAGCAGAAATCGAGCGCATCAAAAAAGAACTCGAGCCCCTTCGCGACAAAGCCCGAAAGACAGAAGCAGTCAAAGAAGCAAAAAAACGCGCCGAAGAAGCCATGGTAGAATACTACCGCACGCTCCGCGCAGAAATGATACGACTCGATCCTTCCAAAAAACACTTAGTCGAGCGCGAAGCCCAACTCCAAAAAGAATTACGTAGCAGAAGACGCGAACTTGCTACACGCTAGCCGCCCTCATCCATAGACGACTAGTCTCAAGCCGTCCCCTATCAGCCTAGAAATCGCGATGATTAGCAAAACTAATACCTCTATTTGACAATTCCCAGAGCAGCGATAGGATGCACTTAATTCACTAACATGAGCCCCAACACTGCTTCTACCCCCATTATATCAAGCAACACCACACCAACAACCTCCACAAAACCTACCCGCAAAATTCATGATGTGGTCATCCGCCTAGCAGGCAACTCTCAAGACGGAATTCAAGCCGTGGGCGGCTTCCTCGCTCGACTAGCTGGACGCAGCGAGCAAGAGGTCATGACCTACATGACCATACCTTCCACCATCTCCGGCGGCCCCTCAATATTCCAAGTCCGCATCGGTTCAGGTGAGGTCTTCTCCGCAGGGGATCAAGTAGATTTCCTCGTCGCCTTTTATCAACACAGCTACGAAAACCACATCCACAGCCTCAAACCTGGCGGCATCCTCCTGTATGACAGCGACCACGTGACGCCCAATCTCAACGACAAAACATACCACTACGTTGGCGTCCCCATCACCTCACTTACCGTCGAGGCTATCGGAGGCACGGCACGCGACAAAGGCAAAAACATCTTTACCCTCGGCCTCCTTGCCAAAGTCTTCGATCTGGATACAGCCAAGCTCGAAAAACTCATCCTCGATCGCTTCAAAAGCAAAGATGAAAGCATAGCCCGCAACGCCCTCAACGCCTTCAATGCCGGCTATGCCTACCCCATCGCCAACTACCTCGATCAACTCTACACCTTCGAAAAATATGAAAAAGCTGCTCTCCGTCCACAAGTCACCATGGATGGCAACCAAGCTATCGCCTACGGCCTCATTACCGGTGGCGTTCGCTTCGGCGCCGGCTACCCAATCACTCCTTGGTCGTCCATAATGGAAATACTCCGAGCAGAGCTCCCCAAATACGGCGGCATCTTTGTTCAAGCCGAAGACGAACTCGGCGCCGTCTCGATGGCACTTGGCTTCTCCTTTGCAGGCTACCTCGCTGTCACGGGTAGTTCAGGTCCAGGCATATCCCTCAAAATGGAAGCACTGGGCTGGGGTTGCATGGCCGAGATGCCCCTAGTAGTTATCAACGTCCAACGCGGCGGCCCCAGCACAGGTCTTCCAACCAACGTCGAGCAAAGTGACCTCATGCAAGCTATCTACGGAAGCCATGGCGATGCCCCACGCGTCGTCCTTGCTCCGCAGACAGTCGAGGATTGTTTCTATACAGCCATTGAGGCTTGCCGAATAGCCAGAGAATATAGCGTCCCCGTCATCGTCCTCAGCGATACAGCCCTAGCTACACGCATCGAAGCTTTTGAAGAGCCTCACCTCGAAGAACTCTACGTCCCCGTCCAACTCGATCTCTCCCCCCACGAAGGCAACTACAAACCCTACGCCCTCGACCGCATCACCCGTCACCTTACCCCAGGACGCTACACAGCCGATGGAAAATATCCCGTCGTGTCAGGTCTCGAACACGACGAATACGGCCATCCCACCGCTAGCCCCAAACTTCACAGCGCCATGACGGCCAAACGTCGCGATAAGCTAAGACAACTTGCTGCTACACTCCCCACCCCCGCTATTTACGGAGATGAGACCGCCGAAATCCTACTCGTAGGCTGGGGATCAACCTATGGCCCAATCCGCGAGGCAGTAGATACACTCCGACGTCAAGGTCATCCAGTCGCAGCCATCCATTTGCGCCATCTCCATCCATTACCACCTCGTCTCGCAGAAATATTCACACGCTTTAAGCAAGTCCTCGTAATTGAGATGAACGATTACGGCCTCTACGGATACGGCCAGCTCGCCACCCTACTCCGTGCCACCACCGTCTGCCCACACATTAAAAGCCACTGTAAGACCGATGGGCAAAGCTTCCGCGTCAGTGAAATCATTCAAGCCGTTCAAGCCCTTGCAAAATAGGAAACCTCCGACATCTTAACAAAAAACCCTCCTAACTATGCCGATCACCCTTCCCCTCCACGCCGTCAACCGTCCCGCACCTGAAGCCATCCCCAACCGTGAAAAATTAACAAAAAAAGCACTCAGTGCCGATCATCCCACATGGTGTCCAGGCTGCGGCGACTTCGCAGTGCTCGCCACATTCTACAAAGTATTAGAAAAAAAGAATCTCCCACACGAACAAATCGTAACCATAGCCGGGATCGGCTGCTCATCACGCTTCCCATACTTCGTCAACACCTATGGCACCCATTTTATCCACGGACGAGCCATCCCATACGCCACCGGCATCAGTCTCGCCCGCCCAGACCTTCGAGTATTTGTCTTTGGCGGCGACGGCGATGGATACTCCATCGGCGGTAACCACCTCGATCATGGAGCCCGAAAAAACGTTCGCCTCTGCTACATCATCATGGACAATTTCGTCTACGGTCTGACGAAAAAACAAACTTCGCCCACCTCACCCATTGGGTTCAAATCCAAGACCGATCCTGCAGGATCTATCGATCATCCGATCAATCCAATAAAAAAATTAATCGCCAACGGGGCTACATTCATCGCCCGCACCCATGCGGCATTCCCTGCACACATGAGTCAGATGTTCGAACGCGCTATGGACCACGACGGATTTGCAGTCGTCGAAGTCTTGTCCGAATGTGTTGAATTTTATGAAGGCGCGTTTGATGCCGCAAACTCGCGTAAAGGCGGGCAATTCAATTTAATCGAAGAGAAAAAATGGGACGGTACGCCAGAAGACGAGAAACGGCATGATGTCACCGACGAAATCGCTGCCTACAAATTAGCTCACCTTCCTTTCCCTGGCGTCTTTGGCGTCTTTTACGAAAGCGATCGTCCGACCAAAAATGCACTTGAATATAAATGGATCGAGACAACCCGCGAGAAATTAGGCGCCGCCTCCGATCTCGATCTGCTGAAAGCGACATTCAATCGCATGAAGTAATTTAAAATAGCTCCCCTAGCTTAAAAAAGCGCTCGAGTTCTATCGCAGCACTTTCAGGGCTGTCTGATGCGTGAACCACATTTTTCATCACGCTCGTCCCGAAATCCCCACGGATCGTTCCTTTCGGAGCCTTTGTCGAGTCGGTCGGGCCGAGTAACTCGCGCACTTTTTGAATCACATCCTTGCCTGCCAAAGCCATGATTATGACAGGCCGGGAACGCATAAATTCCTCAATCTCCGGATAGAATGGTCGATCTGCAATGTGGGCATAATGGGAACGAAGAATGTCTGAGTCCAACCGTGCCATTTTACAGCCGACAATTGAAAACCCCGCATCCTCAAATCGTTGAATCACGCGCCCGATCAATCCTTTTTCAATGCAGTCGGGTTTAAGAATGATCAAAGTCTTTTCCATAGGATTGAAGCTGGCCTCCAATAGCTCTTAAAGGCGCAGAAATCAAACCCTAAAGTGCGCCTTCTTAAACGCAACTCGCAGCGCTGTTATAAAATTATCCAAATCCTCTTTCCGATGTTCAGAAGTAATCGCCACACGGATCATATCCATTCCCGGTGGCACCCCTGGCGAAATGCTCATCACTGTGAAAAAGCCTTGTTCCCACAAGGATTGCCAAATGAAATAACACTTCTCTTTTTCTCCAATCACAATAGGCGTTGCCGGTGAAGGACTATCCAGAAACGAGACATTGAGTTCCTTGAGACAATTTTTAAAATACCGCGTGTTTTCCCATAGCTTTGACCTTCGCTCGGGTTCGTCCTTGATGACTTGCAAGGCCGCGAGCGCCGCTGCTGCATTCATCGGACTCAATGCCGCACTAAAAATGATCTGCCGACAGTGGGAACGCAAGTATTCAATCGTCTCCCGACGCCCAGCCATAAAGCCGCCAATGCTGCCTAGTGCCTTGGAAAAGCTGCCTGCTAACACTCCAATTTCGCTTGTTAACTGGTAATATTCCCCCACCCCGGCACCGTTATCTCCTAAAACGCCTAATCCATGAGCATCATCGACAATCAAAAAAGCTTGGTAGCGTTTGGCGAGATCCACGATTTCTGGTAAATGCGTGATGTGGCCCTCCATGGAGTAGATGCCGTCCACGACAATGATTTTTGGCTGCTCAGGATCAAGGCTCGAAAGCAGCATCTCAAGCGACTCCATGTTTTCATGAGAAAATCGTTCGACATCTGCCTCTGATATTTTCGCGCCATCCCAGAGACAAGCGTGAACACTTTTATCTAAAATCAACACATCTCCACGCCTTGCGATACCAGTGATAGCTCCCATGCAAGCTAAATAGCCTGCTGATAAGACATGCGT